>PWFY01000054.1 GCA_003554235.1 Candidatus Aenigmatarchaeota archaeon | reverse complement strand
TGTTTGGAGGATCTCCTGTGGTCAAGGTTGTAGATACACTTATGGATCACCCGGACTACGAGTACACGAAGAAAGAGCTGGCAGAAGTCAATGACATCTCGAGACCTACGCTGTACAAGATATGGGGCAGGCTCGAGAGGCTGGAGATAGTGGAACCGGCGAGGAAGATAGGTAGCACGCAACTTTTCGTGTTGAACCACGATAGCGACGTGGTCAGGTCGCTTTACGAGATGGAAGAGAAGTTAAGAAATACGGAAGAAAAGAAACCAGCGAAGGCCTGAATCGACGTTACATCTATATTAAAGATCTGTTAATTTTGATGTAACGATCTACCTTCTATAGTAAATAATCACATCGAAACAATCAAATAAACTTACTTCGTTCTTGTGAAGTGTCGCGAGAAATTTATGTGTTTGGTTGAACGGTTGGCTGTCCTCAGATCAGAATTTTTATTCTATTAGAGATGGATATTGTATTTGTCCTGGAGCCTTTGAATCGAATCTTCCTGGAAGCATACGTCATCTCCAGGTTTTGCCAATGTGCTCGGAGGCACATCTCTATTCATGATTTTGTAGCCTCCTCTTCCCATTCTCCCAATTTCTTCTGTACCGGAGAGAGGGAAGTAAATGGAAAAATTATTGTTTTGGTCTGTAATAATATTTGGACGGCCTTGTAATTTGCCTATAACGCCAATATGTGGAGCGTCTATATCATTCTTCTCTATAAGTACATCATCGTCAAAACCAACATCTTCTTCTTCCATTTTTTCTTTGATTTCTATTGTATATTCTTTCATCTCGTCAAGTTCTTCGAGTTTTCTTTGTAGTCTTTCTGTATACGGAGATTCTCTCATACTATCTACAATATGTTTTTTTCCAAAACCTTAAATATCTCAAGTGCGAGTACCTGGAACTTTTCGTTGGCCCTAACTAGTTCTTTGGTGATTTTTGGTGTGTTCCAGTTCAAACTTATAAGTTTTAAGGCTAAACATCTTTTTATGTCAGACTTTGAGGCAGATGGTTCAGAAAAGGTTCCTGTGGTAAGGCATGATTACATCAAGTCGTTTAAACTTGAACCAATGGGTGGTGTCGGCTCCCGTCCTAGAAAAGAGTTGATTGAAAAATTTATTGATAAGAATATCAAGGAAGCCGAAGGCGACAGAGAAATTGTACAGGATGAGACATCTTTTTTCGGTGATTGGTCATATAATCTAACGGATCTGGCTTCTGAGGGTCCTGAAATACATAAAAAGAGAGCCAAAAAGGCTAAAGAAAACATAAACGATGTGGACTACGTTTTCCACTGGGGAAACAATGCTGTACACAGACTGGTTTCCGATGAAGAAGAGTCCAAGGTAAGGCTTTACATAAATAAACTGTATGACCTACTGTCAGTGTCGGACAGTCTTATGTTTTATGCCGAGGAGCTGGGTGAATGCGTCCGGAGTCTGAAAGACGGGTCTTTCGACATCGAAAGAAAGAATGAAGAAGGTGAAAAGGAATATTGGTGGGACTACTATGGACTTCTCAGTCCCGAAGAAGCAAAGAAGAATTATGGGGAGGAGAACGTGAGACTACGGTCCAAGGATGAGCTACGTGAAGAAGGTAAAGTGTTTTAGATAAACGTGAAAACCTTTCTATTCTATTAGGAGACTATACGAGAAATTTAAGCCTTTCTTCCTGAATCTTTTTGTTTTCTCAGAAATCGCGAGAAATTTTATAAGGATTTTGAATGGTCCTTATCCCTCGATCACAAAACCGACCTTTGTCAAGTTTTCCAGAATTCTTTTACTCTCGCCCCAGTCTTCCGCCAGTTCTTTGATAAAGCCAGTATCATATTCTTCGTTCTTTAACAGCTTGAGGTCTTTTCTATCCTTTACTCTTAACATCGAAGCTTTGTGAACTATCAGATCCTCAATGGGTGTCAAATAGACCGTTTCACCGAAGAAATTTTTCTTTACTGATTTTTTAAAGACTTTCCCAAGAAGTTTCTCTTTGAAACGTTTTCTGGGAAAGCCGCTTGTTGCCTCAATATCTAGTCCTTTGAAGTCAGTCTCAAAGCCAATATCATTTAATCTAAAAGTATCTTTTTTCTCTGTCCTTCTCCTGACCTCTGTACCAAGCCTTTTTGCAAACTTATGTAGATCTTCGTTTCTTACCATAATATCCAGGTCGCCACATTTCCTTTTTCTATCGGCATAAAGCTTAACTGCGAATCCAGAAAAGAAACACCAGTCCAAGCCTTCTAACTTTTCAATGAGGCTGGAAAAGGACGCTTGGTTTATGTCCATGTGTTAAAACTTTCGACGAGATTTATAAGCCTTATACCTTTTCGTGGATTTGTTCGTCTCCCAAAAGGCTAATAAGGTTTCTCCTCAAGCTATATGTTATGGCTGAAGATAGCTGTCTGTTCTGCGACGGTCCCGAAGGCATAGAAGACGATCTGGTGAAAAGGTATGACCACTGGACAGTTTTCGTTAATCTGAACCAGGAGCATCTTGGCCGGTGTATTATCAAGCTGAACAGACACCTCGTGGACTTCTTTGAGGTTACCGAGGAGGAGAGGGAGGAGCTATTCGGAACCGTTGTTCCGGAGTTGAAAGTAGCTCTAAAAAGATCCTTTGACCCTGACCTGTTCAACTACGCCTCCCTTGGGAACTGTGTCAGGCATCTGCACCTACATGTTATACCGAGATACAAGGATGAAAGGGAGTTCGAGGACGTGGTTTTCCGCGACAGGAACTGGAACAGCCACTACAAGCCCTACGACGAAGACTTTGAAGTTTCCGACGAAGTCAGACACTCTATAGCCACGGAGCTCAGAGAAAACATATGAAAACATCTCGCAAAAAAGCTTATAACTCTGCTAGTTTTAAGGTTTTCCATGCCTTCCGAAGAGGTCGAGATCAGAGTTGTTCTGGAAGATCAAGAGGAGGCGCTGGAAGTTCTAAGGAAGAAGGCAGATCTAAAGGAGGAGCTCAGACAGGTGGACAGTTACTTCGTTCCAGAAGACAGAGACTTTTTCGATGAAGATCCCACAGAGGAGTACCTCCGTGTACGAGAAGACGATAGCAGGGAAGAGGTGGGGTATCATCTCAACCATCTTGACGAAGATGGTTCATTGCTCTACACAGATGAATGGGAGACAGAGGTCGGAGATGCGGAGACCATGAAGAAGCTCTTGGAAAAAATCGGTATGTTGGAGAAGGTTGTGGTCGACAAGCGGAGAAAGGTATTTGAATATGGAGATTTCGAGCTGCTTCTCGACCACATCGAAGGTCTGGGGTATTTTCTGGAGGTGGAGGCAAAGGATGTAGAGGGTTCAGTTGAAGAGAAGAGGGATAAGTGCTTTGATGTTTTGGAGAGCCTGGATCTGGACTGGAATCCGGCGCCTGATATGGGATACCCGGACATGTTGCTGTAAAAATCTGATTACACAAACCTTTAAGAGGATTCAGTTCTATTGTTGGAAGGCTGATAATATGGCAGATTTATTTGTATGTGGGATATGTGGAGAACCCTACATCGGCGGAGAAGCGCCCGACGACTGTCCTTTCTGTGGTGCACCGAAGAAGTTCATAACAGGATACGATGATTTCTCGACCCTGTGGAACGGCGATCTTACGGAGCAGGAGAAGGAGGATCTACAGGAAACCGTTGACCTGGAAGTCAACGCCACGGCCTACTACAGGGACGTCAGCGACTCGAACGAGAAGTATTCGAAGATGAACAGACTGTTCAAGCAGTTTGCCCGTGTAGAGGAGGAACATGCCGAGGTCGCGTGCAAGTTATTGGGAATCGAAGAACCGGAGATGAAGGGTGAGAAGTCCAAGGGCTCGGTCGAAGGAGATCTGAAGAGAACCAGAGAACTGGAGGCAGAAGCGATACGGAAGTACAAGAAGTTCCTGGGACGGGCCGAGAACGAGAACGTCAGGAAGTTCTTCGAAGCTCTGATACACGCCGAAAAGGGTCATCACGATCACGTCGACAGAGAGTTGAAGTAGGCTCCGAAGGTGAAGACTTAACACTCCGCGTAGATTGACCTATGCCCTTACACCGGAGAAATTTAAAAGGATTACGGATTCTCTAGGTTTTTATTTCTTCATGTATAGTTAGTAACTATGTCGGAATACAACAGCATCAGACATTTCACTGAAGTAAAGATGAGGCGTAGCAAAGCAGACGACTACTTTACCAACGATATTATAGGTGAATTTTACAGGAACTTCCCTGATTTTGAGGAGGATGAGGAAGAAGTCAGGGAAGAGATAGATGAAATTACCGACGAGATAACAGAAGGAGGACCTTCCAAGTTCCAGGATAAACCCGAAGGCGAGGAAGACGGAATAAAAGAAGCTCTGGGAAGGTTTTATTTTGTATCTGTTCTATGGAAAAGGACCCATGAAGAAAACAGCCGGGTTTATCACGATCTACCGGACGTCTACCGGGAATGGTTTTGAGAAACGAGCAGATTCTGAAGATATCTAAATAATTTCCAGAGATATCACGTGTTTTCTTTGTCTACCGTAGTATTCATCCTTCGATTTCACGTACTTTTTTTGATCATCGATCTCGAGTTCCAATGAGTTACCTTTTTTTAAGACCATGGCCCCGTCGCGCAGGAGTCTTTCGCGTAATCTTTCGTCGTATCCTGCGCCCAGCACAAAGTCGGTGATCTCCCTTGAAACATAGCTCCAAAACTCCATGTCCAGGTCTTTCTGAGAGGTCTCTTCTCTTGGATCAGGGAGTAGTATATCTTCGACCATCTCGTTGAAAGCTGTATCTAGATAACTAGGAACTTGGAGAGAAAGGACATCTTCAGTTTCTTCATGCCTTTCCTGCATACTGTAATAGTGGGCGCTGGGGTTTAAATAGTCAACTTTTCCCTTAAATGAGTTTCATATGTACAGAAAAATACAAAACAGAAGGATTTTATTCTTCCTGCATCTCTTCCCATTCGTCCTTGAGTATGTCGAGATAAATTATGTCCCAGTACTTTCCATGCCGATAGACCCCGTCCCTGAGTTTACCTGTTTCTTTCATTCCAATCTTTTCCATCACCTTTTTTGACCTTTTATTGAAGCCATAGGCTCTTCCATGTATCGTGTGGAGGTTCAGTTCTTCGAAGCCGTATTTGAGCAGAAGTTTTTCTGTCTCGGTTCCATAACCTTTGCCCCAATATTCTTCCTTTATCCATATGCCTATCTCAGCGGATCGGTTTATCTTGTCTATATCTGTAAGACTTGCACTACCTATCAGATCTCCCGTGGACTTTTCAACAACCGCGAAGGAGTATTCTTTACCTTCTTTTCTCTTTTCCCAGGTCTTCTCTATCCACTCTTCTTCGTCCTGTTTTGAGAAAGGTCGAAACAAGCGGAGGTATTGGGTCATTTCAGGGTTGTTCATAGCTTCATGTACCACTTCCACGTCTTCTTTTTCAAATCCCCTGAGCCTTATTTTGTTTCCTTCAATCACGTAAAACACCCGTCTTTGGATTATTTTAATGGAATTGGTTTTTAAAACTTTGAGATTTTTCCGTTTTCCGTTCTTATTTTCGAAAACCCTGCCTTCTTTGGCCCGTGTTTCTTAAAATTAGAAGGTTCTGGACACTTGGTTGTTGGTGTTAAGATATTTTTTGCATGGGTCAGGATTAGATGCTCTCGAAAGCCTTTTCGAGGACTTCAAGTGTACCGGGCAAGACCTTCAGATCTCTTATTTCATCAAGCTTGAACCAGTCCACCTCGGAGATGTTTTTGTCGCTTGTGTCGATTTCTCCTCCGACCAAATCAC
Source organism: Candidatus Aenigmatarchaeota archaeon (assembly GCA_003554235.1). Taxonomy (GTDB): domain Archaea; phylum Aenigmatarchaeota; class Aenigmatarchaeia; order PWEA01; family PWEA01; genus PWEA01. The sequence goes on along the minus strand of PWFY01000054.1, from coordinate 1,106 downwards.
AGGCAAATGGAACGATTATAACATGTGACTCTCTGATGTCGTATTCCCAGTGGTGGCTATATAAACGCGGAACAAGTTTAGGGTTTTCGACTTCGTAGCCTGTTTCTTCCTCGACTTCCCTCATTGCTGTTTTTTTAGGATCCTCTGCGAACTCCACTTTTCCGCCTGGTAGCTCCCACTTATCGTGTGACTGTTCGTCCCATTCCCTTTTTCTCTTCACAAGCAGGACCCTTTCTTCATTATCCTGGACTACGCCATTGGCTATAACAACCTGTTTTTTAGGTTTGTCTTGACTTTCCATATCTTGTTTTTTGTGATATAGGTTAAAAAGCTTCGAATCCGATGGATATCAAATTAAATGTTCACCTTGTTTGAGCCGTGGGCTGATTCCAAGGGCTTAGTTTTTTGGTTCGGGTGATTTTACTTACCCCTCCCTCGGGTCCAGGGAAGCCGGTAAGGGGTATACCCTCTACCAGTATTCTATATTTCTACATTATCATGCTGAATGATATGTCCAGTTTTTGTGCCGTTGTCAGTATCCATACTTCTTGTGGGCTTCATCGATAGGTAGTATCTCAGATACACGAACCTCTTTTTCATCTTCAAGGATAGAATAGAAAACTGTCCAAGTCCTGCCTATATGCATCCTGAACCTCTTTTCGCCCCTGACTGGCAACTTTTCCTTGTCTCCTGGTCCACTCCCTGGATAAGGGCTTTCCTCCAGCTTCCTTAGATTTTCTTTGATTACTCTCCGTGTCTTCTTGTTCTGGTTTTGGAGAAAATCGTTTATTTCAGGAACAACTAGAACCTCATAGCTCATCTAAACTCACTAACTCCTCCTTGTCTGCCCTTTCAACTTTGTTCATCTTCTTCATGAGTTTTATCCTGTTGTGTTCCTGGATCATTTGCTCAAGTACCTCATCGTACGTTTCACCGGCTCCCTTAATCCTGCCCAGTTTCTTCCAGACGTCTTCAGAGACGGGTATCCTTTTATTCATTTTCTGTGCCATGTAAGTATTTACAACATTTACAATATTTAAAAGTTCCGGTTCCAGGCCTTTAGAAAAAAGAAGGATCAATGTTTAAAGTGGAATGCCGGCGGAGGG
>PWFY01000003.1 GCA_003554235.1 Candidatus Aenigmatarchaeota archaeon | reverse complement strand
AGGGAAAAGCTTCGGGAAAACATAGATAGGATGGTAGATATGTTTACGGTACCACCGGAACAGACGGATCCATCGGGGGTTATGAAGAAGATAAAGCAAATGTACGACATACATGATGAGAGATACAGGCATTTCGTCGGCAATATATCAGAACTCGAAGGTGGCGAAAGAAAAAGTTTTGCTGCTGCAACCGTGCATAGCACGGCGGTTAATCAGATAGCAAAGATTGTCAGACATATGCTTGAGCTGGTCAAGGATACCAAAAACCTTCAGATAGGGATGATATTGAAGATGCAGATGCCGTTTATAGAGAAACAGATAAAGATGCTTAGGGAAAGTGTGCCTTGCCTTGCAAAGGAGGAGCCTGTGGGGGATTCTATTGGCCCGCTCTGTGCAGCTTCACTTATAGGCGATGCTGATGTAGAGGAGATAGCCGAGGACCATGTCTATGCCGAGAAAGAAATAGAGGGAAGGCATGTATTCATAACAAAGCCAAAAGGTCCTTCTGCCGTTCTTGGTGAAATCTACGACGCCATAGAGAAGATCACAGAGGAGAACGACATAGACAAGATTATACCTATAGATGCAAAGGGTAAGCTCAAGGGAGAAAAAAGAGGAAGTGTCGTTGAAGGTATAGGATTTGCAATGGGTGACAGGGGTATGGCAGAGAGGCATTGGATCGAGGATATAGCAGTCGAGAAAGATATAACCATAGAGTCCGTTGGAATAAACCAGGATCCTATGGAGGACGTTGTAAGACCAATGAAGAAGGAGATATATGAAGCAGTTCCGGAGGTCAAGGAGGCCGTCGAAAGAGCCATACTCAGGACCAAAAAAGGAAGTAACGTAATTGTTGTTGGTGTAGGGATAACGGTCGGTGTTGGAAACGACGGCGATGCCGTCGAGGAAGCCGAGGAAGTTATAATGAAGAACGTCGAAAAGATGAAGGAGAAGGAAAGGAAAGAAAAGGAGAACAAGACCCTCGGCGAGAAAATTTCAGACTGGTTGACACCTTATTGATGGTTTGAGTTTTGATATTATGACGGATGAAAGACCGAGTTGGGATGAATACTTTCTTAGGGTTTCAGATGTTGTTGCTGATAGAGCCACATGTAATAGAGGCGAGGCCGGCTGTGTAATAGCGAAAAACAAAAGGATACTGACGACGGGTTACGTTGGAGCACCTGCAGGCCTTCCCCACTGTTCGGAAGTAGGCCACCAGATAAAGGAGGTAACCCACGAAGACGGGACAGAGAGCAAGCACTGTGTCAGGACCACACATGCTGAACAAAATGCCATTGTCCAGGCTGCGAGGCTGGGAGTTTCCGTCGAAGGAGCTACATTATACTGTAAGATGACGCCTTGCTACACCTGTGCCAAGATGATAATTAATGCCGGTATAGAGAGAGTTGTGGCTAAAAAGGACTACCATGCTTCACAGGACACCAAGAAAATTTTCAAGGAAGCAGGAGTCAAACTTGAGATCCTTAACAATGAAGTAGAACAGTACGGGGATCAGTAGGCAAAAATATTTAAATGTACTCAGTAAATTTCTCAGGGTAATAGGTGATAAAATGGGAGACAGACCAGGGAGATGTTACCGGGACAAGGACAACAAGCCTTACACAAGAGTTAGTGAGAGAAGGCCTAGAAAGAGCTATATTAAAGGAGTCCCTGCTATAAAGACCAGAGATTTCGAAAACGGTGATCTAAAGAACAAAGATGACTATGGTATAGAGCTGAAGCTTTCTGTTGATAAGGATGTTCAGATCAGACACAATGCAATAGAAGCAGCGAGGATGAACGCTAACAAACACCTAAAGGAAAGTCTGGGCGAAAAGAACTACTTTTTGAAGGTACTGGTATATCCTCATCATGTTTTGAGGGAAAATCCTCTTGCAACGGGGGCCGGTGCCGATCGTTTCCAGGAAGGAATGACAAAAGCCTTCGGAAATCCAATAGGTAGGGCAGCAAGAATGGACAAAGGACAGGGGTTTATGCTAGTTAGGGTTGCCGAGGGCAAGTTGGATGTAGCCAAGGAAGCTTTACGGATAGCTAAACATAAGCTTCCATGTTCTTGTACTGTCAAAGGAATTGAAAAGTACGCATAATTTTCTTGACCTTTCCTAAGATATTTAATTAACGGTCCAAAGTATTGGTATTATGAGGAAGATAGTTTCTTTGGATGAGGCAAAGGAGGAAGAACTTGTTGGGAGTAAGGCCGCTTCTCTTTCTGCAGTTGAGGATGTATCCAGGGTTCCACAGGGCTTTGTTGTTACAAGTGAAGCATTCAGGGATTTCTTAGAAAGTAATGGTTTAAACGATAAAATTCTTTCGATACTGGCCAGGACTAGGATAGAGGATAGGAGAAGACTTAAGGATGCAAGCAGGGAGATAATGGACCTCATAGATGATTTCAGGATGCCGGATGATTTAAAGGATGAAATCGAAGAGGCCTACAAAAATTTTGTTATCTCTTCTGAGGCAAAAAAGGCAGGAAGAAAGGCTATGGAACTTATAAAGGCAGGTAGAGAAAAGCCTCCTGTTGTGGTTAGATCTTCTCCACAACGTGAAGACGGTTCTTCACCAGGTATATACAGAAACACTCTCAACGTTAAGGGGGATGATAACCTGGTGGGGGAGGTCAAAGAGCTCTGGAAGGGATTTTTTTCACCAGAGGCTATATACTATAGAGAAAAGAGAGGCTATGCACACGATATCCCATTTGGTGTTCTTGTTCAGAAGATGATAGAACCTGATAAGACGGTTTCTTTCCTTGAGGTGAACCCCTGTGACCCTGAGACATCTGTGCTTGAAGGAGTTTATGGAATGGGTGAAATAATGGCAAATGGAGAGGCGACACCCGATTTCTACTTTTTTTCTCGTGATGGGGAGTTGTTGAGAAGTGAAACAAACAACAGGGACTGGATACAGGATAAGAATCCCTCTACAGGTGAAATAGAAAAGCATCCTCCTTCCTCAAACAAAAAGAACACTCCTCTTCTTGACAGAAGGGAAGTGGAGGAGGTCTATTCAAAGGCCTCAAAGATAGCCTCCAGATTTAGTAGCACTGTAACAGTGGAGCTTTCAATAATAAACGGAGATTTAACCGTATTGGATATAACTCCTCTCAGGGGTTATGGTAGGGGAAGGGAAGATGAAAACGGGGAGGTTGCCTTCGAAGGTCTGGGACTCAGCCCAGGGGAGTATTCTGGTGAGGTCGTGAGGTCTGCAAGGAACTCCCAGGGAAAGGTATTGATGAAAAATATGCCCCCTATCAAAGAGATGCTTTTCCAAGAACCCGGTGCCCTACTTACGAGTTCCGGTGCCTTTTCTTCGAACTATGCCAAACTTGCAAGGGAACTTGAAATACCATGTGTTTTGGTACAGGACACAGGTCACAACTCACTGAGGACCGATGAAGAGGTTAGAATAGACGCCTATTCAGGCAGGGTTTTTTCTACATTGGAAAATACAGAAACTGAGAGAACAGACCATTTTACAGGAGATGAGCCGGAGACTTCCTGGAAACCAGAGGTTTCCGACGACATAGAATCTGTAACTGCTACAGAGATTGTTGCTCTTGTCAGTTCCGACGATATAGATACAGTAGATAGTGAAGGTTACGACGGTCTTATTGTAAATTTGGAGTCGGATAGAAGACATAGGGGTTCCTTTGGAATGGGGAAGGAAAGAAACCTATCTGAGAAGTTAAGAAGATTGAATGGAAAGGCTGAACTATGGGTAAGGTCCGAGAGTTCGGGCCAGGGCCTCGAAAGAATATCAGGTTTGTTTGATAGTATAGGGTCAGACTACAGCAGTCCTTTGAAGATTATACTACCTGCGCCAGGTTTCGAGGAACTGAACTCCTTGGTGGACTCGATGGGTCTTTCAGATATATCACAAAAGGGAATGGTTGTTGATACTCCTGAGCTACTTCTTTCTGTTGATGAGATACCTAAATCAGGTGTAGATCTTTTTCTCCTTGATTTTGAAAAGCTAAGCCATCTCTTTTTTGGACATGAAGAAAGAGGTAAGATAGCCAAGTCTCCGACCTTTTGGCAGTTTATGGAAAACTTCTGCAGTTCCTGTAAGGAATTGGGAATAAAGGTTTGTGTGTCGGATGTTTACGATAAAAGGTATCTCAGTAAGCTTGTAGAGAGTGGTATTGATTCCCTTGCGGTAACCCCCGAGAGATTTGGAGAGGTGAAGAAGACCGTCGCAAGGGTCGAGAAAAAACTCCTTTTGGAACGGACGAGGTAGTTCCATGAAGATGAGAATAACCTATCTTATGATTTTTTTAATAGTTGGCGTGTCCGTTGGTGTGTGGGTATTTTTACCGACGGAAGAGGTGAATGATAGTTTTGGATTTTCCGGTGAAAACCTTGTTCAGGGAAGGGTATGGACGTTGTTGTCTTCTATATTTCTCCATGGTAATCCGGCACACCTTGTTTTGAATATCATAGCCCTGTTCTTTTTTGGGCGTGCACTTGAAAGCAAGCTCTCTGTGAAAAGCTTCCTTGTGATATTTTTTTTGGGAGGAATAGTCGGAAACCTGTTTGTTCTGTTTACCTATCCCATGGAACAGATAGTTATAGGTGCTTCGGGGGCGGTTTTTGCAGTTATGGGAACAGCCATAATACTTTCTCCCTTTGACTTTATACCATATCCTGTGCCTCTACCACTTCCACTTGCCTTGATAGGTATTTTCATCGGGATTTCAGAGGTAATAAGTTTTTTAGCTGGGGGTCACGGAAATGTTGCCCATATAGCCCATATCGGAGGACTCGTCACAGGACTTGCCTTTGGATTTAGAGAAGGCGGTAGCAAAAAGGGAATCCTTGTTATAGTCCTTATACTACTTGTAATTTTGGTCATGCCTTATCTTTGGCCGGTGCTGAGACAAATCTCATATCTTCCTATAATACAGGATCTTCTGTGATAAAATGAAAAAAACAGAGAAGCTTGTTTCCAAGATAGTTGAAAAGAAGCCAAGTAGGGTTTATATTCAGGTACCCGAAGGATTGAAGACCAGGGCAAAGGAAATACAGGCCTTGCTTGATAAACACGGTGTGGTTGCCCTTGTTTCACTGGATCCTTGTTATGGTGCATGCGATATAAAAGACAAGGATGCAGAGGAGATGGGCTGTGACCTACTTGTTCATTTGGGACATACTGAGTTTTGCCCATCTGAGCGCATAGAGACCATTTACTTTCCATGGCAGTACCATGACATTGATCCTGTTCCATCCCTGAAAGAAGGTCTCAAAGAGATCGAAGGGCATGAAAGAATAGGTCTCGTTGCTTCTGTGAATTTTCTACCTGTTCTGGAAAAAGTCAGAGGTTTTCTGGAATCCGAAGGCTTCAAGGTTTTTGTAGGAAGCGGTAAAGCAACGAGGGAAGGTCAAGTTCTTGGATGCGATGTTTCGGCAGCAAAGGAGATCGAAGAGGACGTAGATTGCTTTGTATTTATAGGTTCTGGGGAATTCCATCCTCTTGGCCTTGCATTAGAATCTCAGAAGACTGCATATAGACTTGACCTGGAGGAGGGAAAGCTTGTTGAGTTGGACTTTGATAGATTTCTGAGACAGAGGATAGTTGCTGTGGAGGAGGCGAAGGAATCCGAAGTTTTTGGAATTGTTGTTTCTACAAAAAAAGGTCAGCTTAGTCCGGAGGTTGCAGTGGATATCAAGAATAAGCTCGAGGAGGTAGGTAAGGAAGGTTATGTTTTCGTTATGGACTGTATAACCCCGGATAAGCTGCAGGGAATCGATCTGGACTGTATTATCAACACGGCTTGTCCTAGGATTGCAATAGAACATAGAAACGCCTTCGATGTTCCTGTTGTAAACCTTTCTGAGTTTGAAGAGATTTTTGATAGTTGGAAATCTGAATAAACTTTAAAAGTATTGTTCTTAAATTAAACCTGTGGTATTATGACAATAAAAATTCGAGGAAAGGGAAAGAACAAACTGAAACTGGAGTTTGAAGACGAGGGTTTTTCACTGGTAAACCTTCTTAGGCATAAGATCTGGGATCTAAACCCGGATATAGACAAGGCAGAGTACGAGAAGAGTCATGCATACCTGGACAATCTTCGTCTACTTGTGGAGACAAAGGACAGTGACCCCGTGGAGGAAGTTGTGAAAGCAGCTGAAGAAATAAAGGCTGAGTGCGATGATCTTATTAAAGAGGCTAAAGGCCTCTGATTTCTTTGGGTCTGGTTTTAGATGCAAATAAGAGAGGTAAAGGACGAGATCAGGATTCTTGGCTGGGATGATTCTCCGTTCGACAGCTCTGTTGATGAGAATGTTCCTATTGTTGGTAGCGTAGTCAGAGGGGGTAAACCTTATCTGGACGGTGTTCTTGTTGAGGAAGTAACTGTAGATGGATTTGATGCAACCAAGAAAATAGCCGAAGCTTCATGCAGTACCAAACACAAAGACCAGTTGAGAGTTATAATGCTTGATGGCATAACTTTTGCAGGCTTCAATACAGTAGATATAGTTGAGATCAACGAGAAGACGGAGTTGCCTGTGATAGTTGTGACAAGAGAAAATACGAACTTTGAAAGTTTCAGAGAGGCTATGAAGAGACTACCTGGTTTTGAAGAGAGGTGGGAGTGTGTGGAAAGAGCAGGAGATCTGAAAAAACTTGCGATGGAAAAAGGTAATTTATACTTCCAACACAATGGTATAGACGAGCAAAAGTCAAAGGAGATTTTAAAAATGAGCGCTTCAAACGGCCTGACACCGGAACCTATACGGATCTCTCATCTGATAGCTTCCGCAATAAAAAGAGGTGAATCGGTTGGTGGAGCTTAGGAAAAAATGGGAGGATATTACCCAAGGTACGATGGGTTGGATTATATACCTCGGTATAGGTGTAGCTCTCGCCTTTCTTCTCAATGTGAGTCTTGGTGTTTTACTTTCTACGGATTTCCCAGTGGTTACCGTTGAATCCGATTCCATGGAACCTGCCCTTTATCCTGGGGACATAGTATTTGTCAGAGGCGTCGATTCGTATGATCCTGGGGATATAATAATCTTCGATGGATGGAAAAGGACCCCCATAATACATAGAACTGTCTCTGCCTCGAGAAGAGAAGATGGAGTTTTT
>PWFY01000006.1 GCA_003554235.1 Candidatus Aenigmatarchaeota archaeon | reverse complement strand
GGAGGTATAATAGTTGCTCTTCTGATATTAGTTATCATAGGAGGATTCGCCGAAGATGTACTAGTTATGGGAGAAGAATACTACGAAATGGCACAGGACACCGCCGATGAGATACACAGAACGATGGCAAAATACCCACTTCTAAGACACCAGTTCAAAAATCCAGGCGAATACGGAGGAGAACCGACGGGTGAAGAGTCAATAGTGTCCTCCTGTGGAGAGTTAAACAACATAGATACCTTGGACGGAGTAGAAAACTTCTACCTGAACCAGACCATCGACTGTTCCGAAATACAGTGGACTCCAATCGACCCGGTGGATGATTTTGAAAGCCTGGACGGAAGGGGATTTGAAATACTCAATGTAAACGATACACTCTTCTCCACTAATCCTGGATCGATAAAAAACATCAGGCTAAGAAATGTAAACATCACTGATTCCGGAGCAGGGCTTGTGGATACGAACGAAGGCAGTATAACAAACTCCTCGGTCAGCGGCAGGATCTACACGGACGAAGGTGCAGGACTGGTATACGAAAACAGTGGGACTATCACAAAGTCTTTTTCCATGGCTAATATACTAATAGGCGACGGTGAGGCGGCGGGACTTGTGTACAGTAACGACGGAACAATAAAAAACTCCTACGCAGTCGGAAGTATCGAAGGGGACGTAGACGGTGAGGGAGCAGGGCTTGTGTACCAAAACGACGGTGGTACTATAGACAAAACGTATTCAGGCGTGAGGATGAGGGTTGGTGATGTATGCGGCTTGGTATGCAGCAACGGTGATGTATCCAACTCATTCTGGGATATAGATGCGGCGGGGATACTCCCGGAAGAGGAGGTGGGTGATAAAGCAGGGGAACCGCGGGCAGAAACCCAGATGGAGAGTATAGTGACCTATACGGACATCAGAACAACAGGCCTCGAAGAAGCATGGGACTTCAGAGGAAATCCCAACGATGACGAAGGCAATGAAAACATCTGGGATATGTGATAAGATGGTCCAGTCTCTACCCTTATCGGAAAATGGCAACGTTGAAATGAGACAGGTATATTTTATAATACTTGGTATAATAGTGGTGTTTGTACTCATTATGATAGCTACGAATATATCAGGCCTTTACAGCACCGTGAGAGCATTCTTCCTCGAAGGTATGTGGTCGGTCTAAATAAAAACCGTAAACTTTAAATCAAAGGATTGAGAAACCTTTGTTGGGTATGAAGATAAAGACCGGTAAAAAAACAAAGTCGATACATCTTTTCGTCGCAGTCATACTTATACTGGCCTTGCTTACAGGACTCTTCCATTTTATAGACAGGACACAAAGAACCGAAGAACAGCAGCTTAGCATAGACTGTGTTGAGTATGTGAGGAGGGGCTGCTGTGAACAGCCAGATTCCGGGAGATGTGAAGAAGGTGCCGTAGGCTGGGACCACGATAAAAGCCCGTACAATGTATGTTGTGAATAAAAAGGAGATATAATGCCAGGAACTCGGATATCAAATGTTTTAGAGGAAAGCCGCGGTACTTCCAGAAGTATGTTGGTAATCGTTGCAACAATGATAATAGTCGCCCTTCTTCTCTTTTTCTCGGGTAATCTGGCTGGCCTGGCAGGAGGAGAAATTGGAACTATAACATTTGACACAAGGCTTGAATCAACTGCCTGCCCGAATTTCAGAGAAGAAGGATGCTGCCGTGAACAAGACTGGGAGGATCTTGATAAATGCTCACCTGAGAATGTTTGGCCCGACTACGAAAATATTGACGAAGAGACCGAAGAAAAATTAGAGGAAGTAAACTGGATTGATAGATGTTGTCGTCCGGGATTCTTTTAATATGGGATAATGATAAAATGAGATGTAAAAAAGGTCTGACATTGTCTATAAGGACAGTTATAGTTCTCGTGATGGCTATAGTTGTTTTCTTGGCTGTGCTTCTCTTCTTCTCTGGAGCATGGAATCCGGGACCTATAGAAGAAACGGGCGAAGATGTGGAAAACGTAACGGACGAAGAAGATCCAATAGGAGACATATTCAACATAAGTAGTACCTCTGAAGGTAACACGGTACCTACACAGGACACAGAACTACCAAAACAGATACATCTATAAGTTTGGAGGGATAACATCAAACATGGAAAAATACAAAGAAAGGGTATCGAACTCTCCATAAGGGCTATCGTCTTCGTCCTTTTGGCTATGATAGTGCTCTTTGCTGTACTCATGCTCTTTGCTGAAGTATGGGATATAGGACCTTTCACCAGGGCAAAGGGAAATGTTACAGAACATGAGCCCGACTGGGACATGTTGAGCTCAGTCGAAGACCCTACAGTAGACATAAACGCAGTGAGCATGCTACCTCCATATAGCAGGAGCTTCCAAGGGTCAACTTGACCCACGGCTGGGATAAAATGTTTTCAAAAAAGGCCTTTTCGATCAGCTTGGGTTTACTGGTTGCTATAATCCTGACGTTGACGTTCCTCTTTGCTGTCATAACACTTCTGATGGAAACAGGTGGTGCAGGTCCCTTTGAAAGAATAATAGGGAATATAACCAACAGTTAATAGAGAAGGCAAATGGTGCGCCTGCCGGGACTTTCAGAGCACTACCTTTTTTCGCAAAGTTTTTGCAAATGAAACGGGAAAATGCTCTTTTGAACCCGGGTTTCGAGCACTCTCCAACCCTCTATCTTCCTTTTCGTGGACGTTTTGCGAACGAAGTGAGTAAAAGGTCATGGGAGGCTCGAGTCTTGCCAGACTAGACCACAGGCGCACAGCTTTATTTTTAGAATCTTCGGTTTAAGTTTTTAATCCTCTGACATGGGAAAAACGTGTATGTTTCGACAGCGCCTAGATATCCTCACAGTTTCTTCCAAAGTAAAACATGTATTCCTGGGCATAGCCAGCGTATCTTCCAAAGTATTCTCGCATATTCTCTGAGAGTTTGTTGTATTTCTTATCGTAGAGTTGAGGATATTTCTTCTTGACCACCTTCCTGACCCAGGTATCTATAGGAAAGGCCTCCAAAAAACCAAAGGAAAACAACAGGACACAGTCCGCGACCTTGTTTCCGACCCCAGAAAGCTTTCTCAGTTCTTCCCTTGCTTCAAGATAATCCATCTCCTCCAGTTCTCCCTCCGACACAACTCCGTCCCTTACCATCTCCGCGGTTTTTTTCAGATATTTCGCCCTGTAACCTATGCTGAGGTTTTTAAGTTCATCTTCAGAAACCTCTGCCAGTTTCTCGGGTTCCGGAAATTCATAGTATTCCTCGCCTCCAAACCTAAGAGGTCTACCGTACTTCCTCTCAAGGTCCCTCTGCACTCTTCTTATGCGCGGTATCTGCATCTGGGCCGAGGTTATGTAGGCCACAAGACATGGGAAAAAGTCGTCCCTCACTATTCTCAGTCCGTGGTTAGCCAGGACACTTCTCTCCATAAACCCATCCTTTTCCAGCCCACCGTAGATTTCCTCAAGATCGTCGTCCAGACGCAGAACCTCCCTTGGTTCTACCCCCTTGCCGTAGTTGTCGTAGTAGAGTATGTCGCCTTCCTGCCAGACTTTGAGAACGCCTCGATCCCTGACCGTCAAATATTTTGTCTTTTCGTCCTCCCGAATCTTTCTCCAGGAAAAGGTCTGGCCGCACTCAAGTGTTTTCTTCAGATCCAATGGTCTGTCCGTTAGGTCTATAGCTTCAGTCATCTATATCACTCGCCTTACGAAACTTCCCGTCCTTGTCCATGGGCTTAGGTGGTGCACATCTGTTGGACTTTTCTACGTAGGTCGATCCACAGTTATGGCATTTTACACGTTTCTCTGCCTTGGATTTCTGCTTAAACCCACAGTCCGGGCAACGGTGATAGAAAACTTTTTTACGCATGTACATATCTTGAAGTCCAAAACTAAAAAGTTAAACGGAGATAACTTTTTAACTGGAAGTGTGGAATTTATATGGGGTTGGTAGTTTGGAAATAAAGGAAGCACAGGACCTTGTTTATGAGCATTTGGAAAGGATAGGCTACACGGAGAGTGAGACGGAACCCACGCACGCCTTTTTACACTTGGTGGAGGAACTGGGCGAGACTTCGCGTTCTCTCTTACACAGGGAAACAGAAAGAAAGAAGTTTGAGAACAGGACTGAAGCCGGGACCCTAAAAAAGGAGGTCGGAGACATCCTCTGGCAAACCATGAAGCTAGCCTCTTATCTCGATATAGATCTGGAGGAGGCCTTCAAAGAGGTCTTGGAGAAGAATAGAAACAAGAACTGAGTATGATACAATGGAAAAACTATACTTGGATATAGAGACCACGGGCCTCAGTAGAAAGAGGCATGAAGTAACTGTAGTTGGAGCATACGATGGAAATAAAGTATATCAACTGATCAAAGGGGAAAATCTTTGTGAGAAAAATCTCTGTGAACTTTTGGAGGATGCCGACAAAATCGTCACATACAACGGGAAAAGATTCGATATACCGTTCCTTAAACACAACTACAATATCGAAATAAACGGAAGTCATAAAGATCTCATGTACCTAGGCTGGAAGGTTGGGTTAAAGGGCGGGCTTAAGAAGATAGAAAAGGAGATAGGTATAGGAAGGGAGTCCGGCGTCTGTGGCGGCTCGGAAGCGGTACGCCTCTGGAAAAAGTACAAAAAAGAAGGCTGCAAAGAATCGTTGAGGAAGCTCCTAGTGTATAACAGAGAAGACATAGTAAATCTCGTCCAGGTAGAAAAGGCAATCGAAAACAGACTGGAGAAAAATAATGACGGTTAAAAAGGGCGGTCCTGGAACAGGTTCCTATCTCTTGCTTATCAATTTAGAGGAAACAAAGAAGGTAAACGTGGGTGCCCTGGGATGTTACAAGTTCGAACCTGGCCTATACTTCTACGTTGGCTCCGGGATGAACAACCTGGACAAAAGGGTAGAAAGACATATCTCCGACGACAAGAAAAAACACTGGCATATAGACTACTTCCTCGAAGAAGCAGAAGTCGTAGCAGTGGTGAAGTTCAGAACCGAAGAAGATATGGAATGTGAGCTTAATGGCCTGGTTTCAGAGATATGCGAAGAAACGCCCGTTGAAGGCTTTGGATCATCGGACTGTTCGTGCAAATCACATTTTCACAGATTCAGGTGAAAACACGCTTAAAGCTTATATATTTTACCGATAAACTATTCGTAAGTAGCTTGTGGAGGTGAAAAAAATGAATGAAGAAGGTAAAAGTTACTGTTCCTTGATGAGAGAACTCGACGACGAAAAAAGAAACCTGCTTAGTGAGTTCATGGAACATAAAGAAGGTGAAGGCCAGCCGGAGAGGGTTTATTTAGACAGCACTGTACTAAAAGAAGGAGAAAGAGAAGGGAAGGATTCTATCTATGTCGAACCAGAATGCCTAGAAGGAAAACGGATCGAAATAACGAGAGATTCCTTGAGAGAATACATAGAAGAGAGGGGCTACAACCAGGATGCAGATGAGATATACGAATCTCTGGAAGAATGTGTCAGGTAGAAACAAAAAACGAATTCATATCACGAGAAGATAGCAAATATTTAAAAAGGTAGTTGGTTAAGGTAAAAAGGGGATAGTGTGTTAAGAAAACTAAAGGAAAGTTTTTTCTCGGCATTCAAGAAGAGTGGCAGTTCCACAGAAAGTCCTTACCCTAGAGTAGCTGAAAGTGCGTGGGTAGCGCCTGATGCCATACTGATCGGCGATGTCAAGATAGGTGAAAACAGCTCGGTTTGGCCCGGAGCAGTAATACGTGGTGACATAGGGCATGTAGAAATAGGCGCAAACACCAACGTCCAAGACAACGCAGTCATTCATCCAAATTCCAAAGAAGGCGTCACGATAGGGAGCAATGTAACCATTGCACATGGAACAGTGCTAGACGGCTGTGACGTAGAGGACAACGTTATGATAGGAATAAACGTCACCGCCCTTCATCACACAAAGATAAGTGAAAACAGTATAATAGGAGCCGGAAGCCTACTTCCTCCAGGAACAGAAACCGAGCCGGGGTCTGTTTATAGCGGTAGTCCGGCAGAGAAAGTCAGGGAAGTGAGCGACCAGGACATGGAGGTCATGGGGAGGATGGCAGAAAGCTACGCCAACCTCAAGGGAGAATACCAATAACTACAATTCTTGATCCAAATGGGCGTTGATATATCGGATCTGCTGGAGCCCGAGAGATCTACTCTAAACTCTTTGAGAGGAAGAACCGTTGCCCTTGATGCGTTAAACATGCTCTACCAGTTCCTATCTATCATCAGACAGCCTGATGGAGAACCGTTAAAAGATTCCAAGGGAAGGGTTACATCACATCTCTCCGGTCTTTTTTATAGGACAACAAAGCTTGTCGAAAAGGAAATAAAGCCCTTTTATGTGTTCGATGGAGAACCTCCCGAGTTCAAGGAGACTGTAAACAAAAAAAGGAGGGAGAGAAGGGAAGAAGCAAGGAAAAAATACGAAGAAGCTCTCAAAAAGGGTGAAACGGATAAGGCAGAAAAGTATGCAAAACAGTCCACAAGTATAAAAAGTGAGATGATAGGCCAGGCCAAAGATCTACTTGATGGAATGGGAATACCTTGGATACAGGCACCAAGCGAAGGGGAAGCACAGGCAGCATACATGGCAATAGAAGGCGATGCCTGGGCCGTGGGAAGCCAGGACTTCGACTCGATTCTTTTCGGTTCTCCGATACTTATAAGAAATCTAACAATAACAGGAAAAAGAAAACTTCCAGGTAAAAAAAGCTACAAGGTAGTGAAACCTGAAAAGATAAGCCTGAAAGATACACTTGGAAACCTTGGTATAGACAGAAAGCAACTTATCACAATAGGAATAATTATCGGTACAGACTACACCCCGGGTGGTATAAAGGGGGTGGGTCCAAAAACTGCTTTAGAACTCGTAAAAGAACACGGAGACCTTGAGTCCGTGATTGAAAAAGTCGACTGGCCCTTTGAGGAAGACCCGAAGGATATAATGAATTTCTTTCTTGACCCACCTGTCACAGGAGACTACGGTCTTACCTGGGATAACCCAGATTCCCGTGAAATCAAGAGCTTTCTTTGTGATGAACATGACTTTTCTGAAGAAAGGGTGTCAAAACCTATAAAAAAACTCAAAGAAGGTATGGAAAAGGGAACAAAGTCAAGACTCGACTCCTTTTAGATG
>PWFY01000007.1 GCA_003554235.1 Candidatus Aenigmatarchaeota archaeon | reverse complement strand
CTTGGAAAACGTGGAGGACAAGTTCTCAGGGGAGGATCACGGTATAGAACTCTTCAAATCGACAGAAGGCTACGAGTTAAGGGTAAAGCCCGACTACCTGGATGATGTCTCCCACCTCACGCCTTATTCAGACCTGACCCGAGGCCAGTTGAAGGTTCTTGCTTTGGTTGCCTTTAAAGGCCCAATAAAACAGTCCAGTATAGCCAAGATAATAGGAAACCGTTCCTATTCTTACATAAAGCAACTGGAAAAGAAGAGACTTATACGTACGGAGAAACATGGAAGAACCAAAAAACTCGAGATAACAGACGAGTTCAAGAACTATTTCGGAATCGAGGAGAGGAAGGAGCTTGAAGACAAGTTAGAGGAAAAGCTAGGAGAAGAGATCAAAAAGCTGAGAGAAGGGAAAGAGATGGAATAGATTTCTCTCCGAAAGCTTTTAACTAAAAGTTCTAAATTCAATATAGTGCTTATATGATGGACGAGATGAGTTCCCTGGACGTCTACTACGCCATGAAAGAGCTCAGGGGTCTTCAGGGGGGAAAGATACAGAAGATATATCAGAGGGATAGAAAGCTTCGGATCCAGATCTATGCTCAGGGCGACAGCTACGACCTGATGCTTGAACCAGGTCGTATTTATGTATCGAGGTATGACCGAAAGGGACCTATCAAACCTCCAAACTTCTGCATGTTCCTAAGGAAGTATCTGAGAAACGAAACTATAAGGGAAGTAAATCAGCATAAGTTTGACCGTATAATCGAAATACACACGGGTGAGAATACGCTGGTCTGTGAGCTCTTTGGTAAGGGCAACTTTGTTCTCTTAGACGGAGACGGTAAAATAATTCAGCCCTTGGAGATACAGAACTGGAGTCAGAGAAAGATCGTATCAGGTGAAAAATACAAGTATCCACCTACAGGCAGAGATCCGCGGAAGCTGGGTAGCCGCGAGTTTGGAAGGTTTGTAGATACAGACAAGGAAATTGTGAGGAAAATAGCCCGCGATCTCAATCTCGGTGGGAGATGGGCAGAAGAGGCCTGCTTCAGGGCAGGTATCGATAAATCAAAACATGGTAAGGATTTAGATGATGCAGAAATAAACAGGCTTCGTAAGAGCATAGAACTCTTGTTGAAAAGCGGAGGTAATCCGGGCATCTATTTCCAAGACGAAAAGATGGAAGCCGCAGTGCCCTTTCATTTGAAAAAGTTTGGTGACATGGATTTCGAGAGCCGTGAAACATTCAACCGGGCATTGGACGACTACTTTTCTGAGCTTGAAAAAAAGGAGATAGAGGACGAGGTGGAGGAGAAAAAAGAGGAACAGGTGTCCAGGGTTCGGAGGATAAAGGAGGAACAGGAAGAGGCAGAAGAGAAATGGAGCGAGAAGCAGGAGAAATCAGAAAAGAAGGCCAATCTTATATATGAAAACTACAGTCTTGTGGATGACATCTTAAGCGGCATACAAAAAGCTATGAGCTCTGATATTTCTTGGGATGAAGTCAAGGACAGAATAAGAGAGGAAGATACTCCTCAGGCCAGAGCCGTCGAGGAGATAAATGAGGATGAAGGTACGATTGTTGTTTGTATAGAAGGCGAGGATCTCGAGCTGGACTTCAGGAGATCTGTTGAGGAAAACGCTGAATCTTTCTATGAGACAAAAAAGAAAGCAAAGGACAAGATTGAGAAGATAAAGGACAAGAAAAAGGAAATAATCCAGAAAGAGAGGTCGTTGAAGAAAAAAGACAAGGGTGATTTTGCTGGCAGTGAAAAGAAGAGAGGCAAACCCCAGGAAAATATAGAGATAAAGGAGGAGGAAGGTTGGTATAAGAAATACCGTTGGTTCAGGACTTCCCAAGACTTCTTGGTTGTTGCAGGCAAGAGCGCGAACCAGAACGAAGAACTCGTCAAGAAAAAAGCCGAAGACGATGATATTATAATTCACACAGAGATTGAAGGTTCGCCGTTTACACTGATAAAGACAGGCGATAGAGATGTTACTCCTCTGGCAATAAGGGAAGCGTCAGAGTTCTGTGCCTCCTTTTCAAAGGCATGGAAAAGGGGACTGGGTAGCGTAGATGTTTATTGGGTCAGGCCCGGACAGGTCAGTAAGGATGCACCATCGGGCGAGTACATAGGCAAGGGCTCTTTCATGATAAAGGGTAAAAAGAACTATCTTAAGAAGACGGAGTTGAAGATATCGATAGGTGTGAAACTCAACCGAGATGAAAATGAGATAAGGGTACTCAACGGTTCTACGCAGTCTGTTAGAAACAGAGCGGACTACTTCATTTCCTTGAATCCGGGTAACGTCGAGAAGGATGATTTGGCGGAACAGATAGTTAAGAAGCTTGCTGAAAAGGCTTCTCCTGAAGATAAAAGGTTTGTCAGGAAGATACAGAAGGAGCATGTGAAAAAATTGATTCCACCGGGCGGTGGGATACTTGTGGGATGATATAATGTATACATTTTTGTTAGCCTTACTTTTCCTTTCACTTCTATTCCTTTTGGTCTACGTATTTTACCTAAAGAGGTCGATAGATAGGAAGGTTGAAGCCAGAATAGAGGACAAGGAAGATGAGATAAGGAAGGATGCAGTGGACAGGAGCAGGTCTGTATTGAAGGGAAAGATTTCAGAACATATGGCACCATTTACCGATGACTTCGACTACCAAGCCTCCGATGCCAGGTTTTTGGGTTCTCCTGTTGACTATGTTATTTTTGATGGGTACAGTGAAGATGCAGAAGATATAAAAGTAGTGATTGGTGATGTAAAGACCGGGGATAGCTCAGATCTCACAGCCGTGCAGAAAAAGATAAAGAAGGCTTTAGAGAAAGGTAATATAAAGTGGGAGACATTTAGAATAGAGGGATAAAATGGAAAAGATCGATGTTAGTAAGCAGATGTCATACTGGTTGAGACATGAACCAGAGGATCTTGAGATGGACTGCCAAGGATTTGTAGCAGTAGAGGAGCTTGTAGAAAAGTTAAGGGAGAGATTCCCTGACATAGACAGAGGGTTTGTCGAGGATCTGGCCAGTGAAGGAAAGAGATATGAAGTCGAAGAGGGAAAGATAAGGGCGGTCTACGGCCATACTGTGGATCTGGATTTGGACCTTCCCGAAGACAAGAAAGTCAAGGAACTGTTTTACGGGACCACGAGTAAAACAGCCTACAGCATACTTATGAAAGGGCTTGAGCCAAAGGAGAGGAATATGGTTCATCTTTCGGCAACAGAGGACAATGCAAGGAAAGTTGGGATGAGAAGAACCGAAGACCCGACGGTACTGAAGGTAGATGTTGAAGGTGCAAGGGAAGACGGTATAAGGTTTTTCAAGGCAACAGAAAACATATACCTCTCCAGAGAGATTCCAAAGGAACATATAGAAAAGTGCGACGACCTTTGATATCAGAGCAACTCTTCTTCTACTATTTTTTTCACGTCTTCGTGTACCTCTTCGATGCTTCTGTTTCCATCTACTATATAGATGTTTTCTTCGAGAACTTCCTCCAGATTTTTGTACCTATCTCTTATCCTTTTCTGGAATTCGGATCTTTCAAATATGATTGAGCTTTCGCCGCCGTCGCGCTCCTTCTGCCTCCTGAGGGCTACTTCTGCTGGTACATCCACGAGTATGGTTAGATCGGGTTTTCTTGCATGCTTGTTTATTTCCTTTACCCATTCGGAATCTGCACCATGTTCGGGTTGATACACAAGAGAAGAGTGGTAGTATCTATCGGATACCACGGTTTTACCTTTCTCCAAGGATGGTATTATTTTTTCCTCGAGATGGATGAGTCTGTCTGCGGCAAAGGCCAGTCCTATGGTTTCAGGCGAGTAATCGTGGCTGTCATGAACAAGCCTCTCTCTTATGAGTCTACCTATACCTTCTTCGGTTGGTTCGTGTGTACTTACAACTTCCCTGTCCATGTCTTTAATCCACTTACAGAGCAGGTCCCTCTGGGTGGTAGTTCCCGAACCATCTATACCCTCAACAACTATGAAGCTACCTTCCATATTCATTTTCATATTACAGGCGCGTCACTTATATAGCTTTCTCCCGGTGAAAAATGTTATAAACACCCGGAGTTAATTTTACCAATATGAAGAAGCAGAATCTCACAGTACTCCTGCTTGCGGTCCTTATAATACTTTCTTCAGCATCTGCTCTGGCTCATTCGGAGCTGTCTGAAGCCGACCAGTCTTATGAGGACGATGGCCTTCTCTATAGAATAAGAGACCTTTTCGGAAGACTTACAGGTTTTGTTGTAGCCACTGACGCCGGAGAGATCGAAACCATAGAGGACCTCTACAATATACGGGATGACATGAAGTCAGACTATTATCTGTCCAACGACCTGGATTTCTGTGATGAGGACAGTTACGAGGACCCCGACAATATAGAGGATTTCTGCGCCGACTACGGCGGGGATGGTTGGAATCCCATAGGAACACATGATAAAGGTTTCGAGGGAAATTTTTACGGTTTTCATAACGAGATAAAAAACCTGTATATAGACCGCGGTGGAGAGAACTACATAGGACTTTTTGGATATGTTGGCCGTGGAGGCACGGTATCAGATACAGCGTTAACGGATGTGGAGGTGAAGGGTGGCTACAATGTCGGGGGCCTGGCAGGACATGCCGAGGAAAAGTCCCTCTCCTCTATCTTTGTAGATGGTTATGTGGAGGGCTATTATCACGTAGGAGGGGTCGTTGGTTTTCTCGGAAGCGGATCCGAACTTCATCTTTCATACCAGGATGCAGTAGTTGAGGTTCATGATAACAGAGCAGGAGGACTTGTGGGTTTTGTGGGTAGTAGCAGCAGGGTTAAAAATTCTTACTCTACAGGAAAGGTCGAAGGAAGTTCACCGAGGATAGGGGGCCTGGTGGGCTATATAGGAGACAGTACAGGAGCCCTCAGAAAGAGCTATTCCATGGCTGAGGTCGGGAGTGGTGGTGGCTTGGTAGGGGAAAACAAGGGTCTTGTCAGTAGATCCTTTAACGCCAGAGAGGAAACGGGCCAGGACGATGCAGTTGGTGTGAACAGCGGGGACTTGATTGAGACCCATTCACTGGACAACGAAGATATGAGGACATATGGGACGTACAACGATCTGGACTGGAGTATAGAGCGTTTCATATATGAGGATGATGATCAGAACGATGGGTTCCCGTTCATCGTGTCGCATGGAACTGCCTGGGTGATATACGACCCGGATTTTGTTCTGGAGGTGCAGGGTCACAGCCACGGACAGGTAGTTGAGCCCGGTGTCGGCATCTTTGAAGTAGAGGCCGAGGATACTGTAGATCTGTTGGCCGAGCCCTATGAAGGTTACTATTTCGATAGCTGGGAAGGCGATACGGAGACCGTGGAGGATAGATCATCGGAGGATACCAGTATCGATATACTTGATGACTATACCATAGGCCGTGAGTTTTCCAGATACAGGGAACTTTCTGTTGAATCAGGTGAAGGCGGTAAAGTAGACGAGCCCGGTGAAGGCAGGTTCGAGTATAAGAAAGAAGATGTAGTGGTGCTTAAGGCTAAGCCCGAAGAACGTTATAATTTTTACAGTTGGTCAGGGGACGTTGTTTCTGAGGACAAGGAGGTTACTGTTGAGATGACAGAGGACAAGGAAGTTTATGCCGAATTTGTGGAGGCTGAATATTTCAAGGTGGAGATTACTGAGCCCCAGATGCCACCGAAGCATGATGAGGGCGATATAATAGGAGTCGAGTACTTTGTTGAGAATACAGGGAGCCTGGAAGATACACAGGACGTAGAATTTGTTGTACTGAACGATACGGATCATGTAGTCCACAGGGAAGTTGAGGAGGATGTTAGCCTTGGTGTTGGGGATAACTATACAGAAGGATTCTTCCAATGGGCCGTCGATAGTCACGATGAGGCCCCCTATAAGCTCATGGTTTCAAGCAACGATGACTCGGACAGTGTATATATAAACGTTTATGATTATTTCACACTTTCGATTGGCTCACATGGAGACGGTTGGACAAGTCCGGAGGAAGGCAACTATACCTACAAGGAGGAAACAGGGGTAAGGGCCGAAGCCGTGCCGGGCGATGAAGGCGAGTTTGACCGATGGGTGGGTGACTACCCCGACGGAGGGAGAAATTCTCCTGAAATAGACCTAACGATGGACAGGGATAGGCAGATCACAGCGCTCTTTGAAACAGTTACCGAAGACATCGAATACAATCTTTCCATAAGTGTGGATGGAAACGGGACTACTGATCCTGAACCAGGTACATACACGTACGAAGAAAATGATGAGGTAGTTGTTGAGGCGATAGCAAATGAAAGCTGGGAGTTTGATCGTTGGGATGGCGATGTAGAGGACAACGGCACGGAAATTGAAGTTATAATGTATGATGACAAGGAGATTGAAGCTGTTTTTAGGGAAGAGGAGGATGGATACGAAATAGATCTGACAATTCAGGGCGACGGCACAGTCGAAATCGAGCCGGACAAAGAGGAATACGAGGAAGGGGAGGAAGTGAGTCTGAATGCTACTCCTGACAGTGGATGGCACTTTGACTACTGGGAGGGAGATGTCCAAGGAGAAGACCCGGAGATCAATCTTACCGTTGATAACGATACAGTTGTTTTTGCATTTTTCAGCAAGATAGGCTACCACGAACTTTCTCTGGATGTTTTTGGTGATGGGACTGTAGAGATCGATCCCGAGGAGGAAGAGTATGAGTACGGTGAAACTGTTTCCCTTGAGGCTGAACCAGATCCCGGTTGGGTCTTTGATAGATGGGAGGGGGATCATGAAGGATCCGAGGAATCATTGGAGGTCAGTATGGAAGAGGACATACAGCTGGAAGCGTACTTTGAAGAGATACCTTCCCCGGAGCTTCGCTTTGATGATTCTGTAGAAGTCGAGCTTGGTGAGGGAGAGCAGCAGGAGGTTTCAGTGGAAATTGAAAACGACGGCGATGAAGATGCAAATCTTGAGCTTTCAGTGGAGGAGGTCGAGGACTTTGTGGGTCTTGGAGACTACGAAATGGAAATTGCTTCCGGGGCGACAGGTAGCATAGACCTGGAGATCGAAATACCCGAAGGTACCGACGCCGGCAGTTATCAGGGTTCTTTAGTTATGTGGATAGAAGAGATTGATACAGAAAAGGAGATAGATCTGGATATAGTGGTTTTAGATCTATCGGAGGTTATAGATGAGGATGCACTGAGTGTGGACGTCGATTTGGTTTTATTTGAGTTCGAGCAGGGCGAGCCTGTGACGTACAACTTGCAGGTTGAAAATGCCGAAGACAGAGTAGTCG
>PWFY01000057.1 GCA_003554235.1 Candidatus Aenigmatarchaeota archaeon | reverse complement strand
GTCCACGATCTCTTCAGTTATATCCTCGTCTATGTTATCTACCTTCGGCACCTCGCCGTCAAAATTATCGTTGATAAACTTCAATACGCGGTGAACGTAGTTACCGAAGGAGTCTATGAGTTCATTGTTTATCTTGTCACAGAAAATATCCCATGAAAACTTCACGTCGTTGTCCCTCGGATAAAGTGCCATAAGTACGAATCTCCAGTAGTCACTTCCCTTG
This sequence comes from Candidatus Aenigmatarchaeota archaeon, assembly GCA_003554235.1. GTDB lineage: Archaea > Aenigmatarchaeota > Aenigmatarchaeia > PWEA01 > PWEA01 > PWEA01. Next base: position 7,101 of record PWFY01000057.1, on the reverse strand, counting down.
ACATCCAGTGCACTCTCAAGGTTCAGGCCTGTGCCCCTGCTCTTTGAAAACTTAACATCACCTGTTGAAACAAGCCATGCTCCGGCCATTATCCGGTCGGCAAGGTTCCACTCCTCATCACTTCCCTTGAGAACACTTGGGAACAGCACCGTATGAAAGGGTATATTGTCCTTGCCCATGAACTGTACATGCTCTACCTCCTCATTCATCCACCAGTCCTTCCAGTCCTCGGCTTTCTCCTTGGCCCAGGACCTTGTGGCACCTATGTATCCTATGGGGGCATCGAACCAAACGTAAAATACCTTGTCCTCGAAACCTTCCTTGGGGACATTGAAGCCCCAGTCTGCATCCCTTGTTATACACCTTTCCTCCAAGCCCGTATCCAACCAGGAAAACGTTTCCTTCTCCGTCAGTTTGTTACCAGAAACGCCCTTTACCCAGCCTCTCAACCAGTCCTCAAACTCCTGCAACTGGAAGAAAAGATGTTTAGAACCCCTGAAATCTATATCAGAGCCCTCACAGTGTATGCAGTATGGGTCAACAAGTTCCTTCGGATTCAGGAGTCTTCCACAGTCGTCACATTGGTCTCCTCTGGCCAGACCACCGCAATCAGGACAGTCTCCTTCTATCCATCTGTCTGCAAGATACCTCTCACAGTTTTCACAGTAGGTGACCTCTATCTCCCTCTCCTTTATATACCCATTTTCGTCCAGTCTTTGGAAAAGATGCTCCGTAGTTTTCTTATTCTCCTCGGAGTCTGTTATACCGTAATACGAGAAATCGAAATCAAACCTCCTGAAGAGCTCCTTTACATCCTCGTGGCTTCCGTAGACAAGCTCCTCTGTCTCCACCCCCCTTTTCTCTGCCTCTATCTCGTACATTGTTCCATGTGAATCAGAGGCACATATATAGAGGGCATTTTTACCCTTCAATCGTTGGTACCTGTAGTACACATCTGCAGGAAGTATAGAGGTTATAACATTCCCTAGATGCGGTATCCCATGGATATAGGGCAAAGCTGAAGTAATCAGGACCCTCTGGTCGGACATATTACCTCGAAAGAATAAGCCCTGAAGATTTATAAAACATCTACATAATCAAGCCGCAGATCTTTCCTCCTCCTTGCCTCCTGCTCTCTTCTTGACAAAATGTTTAGCTATTATGTAGACCAAAACCAAGACCAAAAGGAAAAAAAGTATGAATACGATACTGTCTAGTAGGGTCTCCATGAGCTCCACGTCGACAACATCTTCAGGATCCATTGTATCAAGCTTAAACAGTTAAGGGGTTTGCTGGCTTTTATTACTAACGTCCTTTAAAAAATGGAAACTTTAAAAGTTTGGGCTCAGAAGCTTAGACTGGTACCATGTCGGAAGAAAGAATAGATGAGATAAAGAAAAAGATATACTCCTCCTTTTCGAATACAGCTTCGTCGATAGGCTACGATGAAATACATGGAAGGATAATAGCTGCGCTTATACTCAACGACAGTGAGATGTCACTCCAAAAGCTGTCGGAAGAAACGGGATACAGCTCCTCTTCGATATCCCTTTCCCTTGATCTATTGGAAGTACTGGGAATAATAAAAAAGGTAAAGAAACAGGGTGACAGAAAGCTCTACGTCAAGATGGAAGGAAGTATTCTTCAGGGACTCAAGCAGGCTGTGCTCATACAGCTTCAGGGGACGATATCAAGTACCCTGGAAAGCTTGAGGGAGCAAAAGGAACAACTAGAAGGTATGCAAGGCGAGGATTCTGAAAAAGTATTGGAAGGAATGAGAACACTCAATAAAGAGATGGAACGCCTGGAAAAATATGTAAACAAACTAGCGGAAGTAAAAATACCCAACAACGATTGATATGAAAGGTATTTGTCAGTCCTGTGGAGAAAACAGAAAACTAACGGGCTGTTCTTTTTGCGGGGCCCTCGTATGCACGGACTGTAAACTGGACAGGGGTTGTAAAATATGTAAAGGAAGACTGGAAGCCAGGTCCTAGAGTCCCAGCATATCGCTTACATTGTCCATGGCATCCAAAGAAAGTTTTACAAAGTCCTCCAGCTCTAGACCCACCTTCTCACAGTACCTTATTCTATCCCTGTCTATATTTCTTGCAAAGGAGCTGTCGTCTATCTTTTTCATAACTGAATCCACACCGACCTCCTTAAGCGTTGAGTCCGGCATTACGAGAGCAGTGGCAACTATAAGACCGGATACAGCATCAGCAGCCACAAGAGATTTGGACATCCTGTCCTCTGGCTCGACTTGTGTATGCATTGAGTTATGTGCCTTTATCGCACTGAGGCAGTCCTCTGGAAGCTTTCCTTCTAACATCTCGGCAGATCTCAGACCATGTCTTTCAGGATCGTCCTTGGTATCCTCATAGTCGATGTCGTGGAGCAGACCTACCATACCCCACCTCTTTCCATCCTCGCCGAACTCCTCGGCAAGCCTCTCCATTATAGCAGAAACGGCATACATATGTTTCCTGAGGTTTTGTGTATCTACATTTTCCTTTACCATCTTGAAGGCTTCGTCTTTTTCGATCATAGTCTTTAAAAGAAATGATGTAACTTAAATATTTTGTGGGTGGGTCACTCGTCTTCATCGAGGTAGTCGAGAACATTCATCTGAGCCTCATAGAACCTCAAAAGAGAGCTGTAAGAAAACTGTGGTAATCTGTGGGGACCCACAAAAGGTATGCTGGGGTCCTTTTTTATGAGTGAAATAGTGTTCTCGTCTCCGTACGCCTTGAATATCATATCAACTATCTCCTTGTCGTCCAGACCGGTTTCTTTATTTTCTTCAAAGGCACCGAGGACAGAAAGGGCCAACTGCTCTAAATCCCTGGCTCTTTTCTCAGAACTACTCAGGCGTTCGTCGTATTCAGTCTCAAAGTCTATCCAGTAGATGTCAAACTCCTCATCTACAAGACAGTTCTGTGTATTGGGTTCACCGTGAAACCTATCTTTTTTGTGGAGCGTCCTCAAGGCCTCCGACATACCGGTTATAACCTTCTTCTTATGTTCAAATTCTATATCTTCAGAGGAGAGTATATCACATGCTACCTCACCATCTATCTTCTCCATCACGAAGGCGTTTTCATAGGGCGTATGGCCCACATCCATATCGGGGTAGATCTCCCTCAGATGCTCAACTTCACGCTTCGCCCATTCTTTGTTGTCTATCACCTTTGGATTTTTTAGACCGAGAAACAGTCTGGACATGTTACTTATAAGCCCATTTAAGATAAAAAGCGGTGGCCTTATCTTCACAAGGTAGGTATTGCCATCTTCTCCTTCGACTTCCTTTATCACGCTACTAAAATGTGTGTTTTCCGACTCTCCAAAGTCCTCAAGAAAGGCTATATCGAACCTACTCCCCTCTACTGCCTCCTTTATATCAGAATTTGGAATGTCGAAGGTACGTTCCTCTTCTAAGCTTTTCATAATACCCTCACATTTAAGTTGTGTACTATAGTATAAATGTCTTATGAAGCTAGGGCAGGAATGGTACCAAAGAGAAGAGGTGGCATCGAGGTATGATAAAAGGTTTACCCACGGAGGAAGGGTCCTCAACAGAGAAGAGATAGAAAAACTTCTCGAACTAGTGGATCCCAAAGGAAAGGAGATACTGGACATAGCCACGGGTACCGGAAGGTTCGCAGAGTCCATGGAAGCAGCAGGTGGTGATGTAGTTGGGATGGATGCAAGCAAAGAGATGTTGAAACCAGGAAGAGCAAACTACCTGGTTGGAGATGCATTCAAGCTTCCATTCAAGGGCAAGTCCTTTGACGTCTCAACAAGCATGCGGTTTCTTCACCTTATAAGACCAAGGCAGGTGCCGGTATTCCTAAAAGAAGTTGAAAGGGTGACCAAGGAAAAGTTTATTTTTGAAAGCTTCAACCCCATGAGTCTACGAGCACTTTACCAGTGGGCCTTACCCCAGAGAAGCTATCTATTCAGAACTTCCTATCTAGAGGAACTTCTAAGTGATTTGGAATTCGTGAAAGACTTTGAAGCAAACCCTTACTTTCTTATTCCCTACGGAGCCTACCAGGTTATGCCCTATGGATTTGCCAAAAGGGTCAACAGAATCGACAGAAAGCTTACAGAAATACTCGAACCCTTTGCATCTACTATCTACTGGGTACTGGAATTCTGAAAAGAAACCTATTTAAATTTAGACAGAACATTTCTTGGGCATGCCGGTAAAAGTCTTACACGAAGACCTGGAAAAGTCTTTGACGGCCGAGAAGGGCACGACTGTGGAAGAAATCATAAGAAAGGTGGGTGTAAATCCCGAAACCGTAATAACAGAAAAGGACGGAGAAATTGTCTCAAACAAGGAAACAGTAGATGGCGACGAATGTCTCCATCTGATAAATGTGGTCTCTGGTGGTTAGATGGAATGTTGGAAATGTGGAAAAAAGGCAGTTATGCATAGGAAGTATGAGGGGAAGTCCTGGTGCGGCGACCACTTTGTCGAACAGTTTGAATCACTTGCCAAGGAAACGATAAGCAAGGAAGGGTTGTTCCAAAGCAATGAAAAGGTATGCGTTGCCCTGTCCGGTGGAATGGATTCAACTGCCCTGCTTTTATTTCTGGACAATCTCTTTGAAAACTGGAGAGATGCTGAGCTGATCGCGTTGACAGTGGACGAGGGGATAGAAGGTTACAGAGATGAAAGCATAGAGATAGCAAAGGAGTTATGCAAAGATCTGGACATAGAGCTTCATATCGCATCATTTGACGACCACTTTGGAAAGACCTTGGACGAGATAATGGAAGACAAAGACCATGGCTGTACATACTGCGGAGTTCTTCGGAGATGGCTTCTGAACAAAAAAAGCAGGGAAATTGGAGCAGATAAGCTTGCAACAGCACACAACATGGACGACGAGCTTCAGAGCATATTTATGAACTATCTCAAGGGTGATATGAAGAGGATGGTCAGACTGGGAGCCAAGCCTGCAGTCCTAGACAGGGAAAAATTCGTGCCGAGGGTAAAACCATTTAGAGAAAGCCCTGAAAGGGAGATAGCACTGTATGCAAAACTAAAGGGACTGGAACTACACCAAACGGAATGCCCGTACGTTGAAGACAGCCTGCGTTTCGATGTCCGTGATTTTTTAAACGACATGGAATCGAAAAGACCATCAACAAAGTTCACAGCGTTGAGAGCCTTCGATAAACTGCTTCCAAAGATAAAGGATGGGTTTTCTGGAGATGAAACCTCTGTCAGAGAATGCAAGGAATGTGATGAGATAACAAGCGGTGAAGTATGTAAGGCATGCCAACTAAGAAAAAAGATATAATCTACAGACCAAGAACCGACCTGAAAGGATCCTGGGCATCGTTCTTTTCTGTGTATTTGCGTATCAAGGTTTCTGTCTCTTCGACGGCTTCGAAGTCTCTTACACGATCAAGTATACCATTAAGATCTCTTTCGTTTTCTGCGAGGACCTCTAAAACCATATCAAAACGCCCGAAGGTGTGATGGATCTGACTTATCTTCTTGATTTTTTTGGCCTCCTGAACAAACCTGTGTCTGAGTTCTGAAGACGGAACTATCTCAAGAAATACATAGGCCTTTGTTCCGAGACCAACGGCATTTTCATCTATCTTCAATGTGAATGACTTTATGATACCCTCCTGTTTCATCTCCCTTATCTTTTTGCTGACCGTCTGTCTGGATATGTCGAGATTTTCGGCTATTTCAGATATATTTTTCCTTCCGTCTTCTAAAAGCTCGAGTAGTATACTTTTTTCGTTTTCTTTCATAGGATTAACAAAGTGTTAGTATAACACTTATAAACTTAACGGATTGAAAACGCCTTTCATGCAAGAAACCATAAAAGAAGGAAGAACGAGCCTGTCGTAACAGTAACGAAGTATCCGAATACTATCCTCTCTATTATATCCTCCTTCAGAAATATCCTGTAAACCTTGTCCAAAACTATATTATCGGACTTCCTCTTCTTTGAAGCAAACTCCAGAAACCTGTTAAGTAGGTCTTCAACGCCGCGGACAAAACTACCTATAAGCGGGATCCAGCCGAATAGGAACTTCACTAAACGGCCGAGCAACCTCAGAAAAACGTATACAGGCCTAACCAGGTAGTCCGGAGCCGCAAGCCCTATCATCAGCGAAAGTAGGAACTGACCTCCGAAGTCGGGACACGGCGATGGTGGTGTAGGAATCAACTGACATCCTATGAAAAACAGTATTCCTTTATCGAGCATAACTTTCATTAAAGAGCGGAGACTTAAATGGGTTACTTGGAAATGAGTTCTTCTGCAATTTCCTCAGCTTTATTTTTGATCTTTTCCTCGTCCACCTTCGTCAGTTTGTTGTCCTTCATCACCACCTCTCCGTCTATTATAGATGTATCTACCTTTGCCCCGGAATAAACAAGATTAGAAGTAAGGTTGTGATTCGGCTTCATCCTCACGTCGTCCAGGTCCACGAGGATCAAGTCCGCAAGGTAGCCCTTCTTTATGGCTCCTATCTTCTCACCGAGAGCCCTTCCGGCGTTTTCCCAAGGAAGTTTCACAGTCTCATCCACAGACATTACGGTGGGATCGGAGTGATGTACTTTCTGGAGAAGACCAGCAATTTTCATCTCCTCGAACATGTTAAGGTTGTTGTTGGAGGCAGCGCCGTCCGTTCCTAGGGTCACGTTTACACCTTCTTTGAGCATATCCGCAACGGGTGAGATCCCCGACGCCAGTTTCATATTGGAACATGGGTTGTGAACAACAGAAGCCCCACTCTCAGCAAGGATCTTCATATGTTCTCTATCGAGATGCACTCCATGAGCCCCGATAAATTTCTCGTCAAGGAGACCTAAGTTGTCCAGGTATTCGATCGGATGCATGCCCTTTTCTTCTACAACCTCCTCTACCTCTTTTTCCGTTTCTACTATATGCATATGTAAAGGAGCTTTCTCTTCTTCGGAAATTCTTTTGGATTCAAACAGTAGATCCTCAGAACATATTTCAGCAGAATGTGGCGTAACCGTCGGTTTTAACCTATTAGAAAACCCTTTGTTTAATGTCTTTACAATTCTTCTTGTTTCTTTCAACTCCTTCTCCATCTTTT
>PWFY01000025.1 GCA_003554235.1 Candidatus Aenigmatarchaeota archaeon | reverse complement strand
TCTTCTACAGTGGTCATCAAAACCATTCGTTGTTGGCTATAAACTCTTCTAGCTTTTCTTTTGGAAGTATGGCTTCTTTCATACCTTCATTTTCCTTCATAAAAGAAATCTTTATCTTTGGTATGCCACGGTCTTCCCATTCCTTTACAGTCATTTTTTTCATGATCAACCAAAATAATATTTTTCTTTTAGTATGTTCTTGAGCTGGTTTTTGACGTTGGTCGATACGGCAGGCTTTATCATACGTGTCCTCCCGTATCTTCCATGTGAAGTAACCTTGGCCTGGATTATCCCCAACATGTCCAGTTCCGAAATAAGGTCTGAAACGCGCCTCTGTGTCAACGGGTCCAGGCCTGATGTATTACATACCTGCTCGTAGAGGGAGTGAACTTCGCCTGTCTGGACCATTTCGTCTCTCTCTTCACAGAGATTTATTATAGACCAGAGTACGGCCTGGGACTGTCTTGGCTGGCTTTCCACTACCTCCAAAACCTTATTTCTGTCTATTTCGTTCTCGGCCTTGTCTACATGTTCAGGTCTGACCTCTTCTGAGTCCGAGCGTTCGGCCAGCTCACCAGAAACCCTGAGAAGATCTATTGCTCTCCTTGCATCACCATGTTCCTGGGCAGCAAGAGCCGAACATTTTTGAACTACGCCCTGAAGGATTGCTCCCTCATGGAAGGCCTCATCTGCCCTGCTCTGAAGTATATCTTTTAGTTGAGAAGCATCGTAGGGACTGAAAAGAAGCTCCTCCTCAGAAAGGCTTGATTTGACCCTGGGATCTATATCCCTTGTGAAGGAAAGATCGTTGGAGATTCCAACAAGGCTCAGTTTAGATCTCTTGAGTTCCTCGTTGACTCTTGTAAGGTTGTAAAGAAACTCGTCGCCTGTTTTCTCTACAAGTGAATCGATCTCGTCAAGTATAAGTACAAGTATTCTCTTATCGCTGTCAAGGGCATCAAAAAATCTTTCGTAGACCTCGTCTGTTGGCAGGCCTGTCGAAGGAACGTCCTTACCTAGCTTCCTTGCAAGCTCGGCTATCAGTCTGTACTCGGTATCCGCAACCTTTCTGAGCTTACAGTTGAGGTATACTATCTTAACCTCGGTGCCGTTTTCCTCACTTTTCTGTCTCAGTCTCTCGGTCACGCGTTTTATAACTGCGCTTTTTCCTGTTCCCGTCTTCCCATACACAAACAAGTTTGAAGGCTTGTTGCCCTTCAACGCAGGAGCAAGTAGAGAAGCTATAGATCTTATCTCTTCATCCCTATGTGGAAGGTTTTTTGGGTTGTAGTTTGTGGAAAGTTTGTCTTTGTCCTTAAAGACACTTTCCTTTTTCATGTAGTCATCAAAAATTTCATCCAAAGACTGTTGCTGCAAAAAATCACCCCGCTGCGTCCCCACACACCCCAAACCGGGAACTTATCAGCAACCAAAAATTGAACTATTCTATATAAAAAATTATTTGCACGTGAAACGAAGGGGTGTTCCATATGAAACCGATAAACCCCCTTATTTCACGTGGAAAACCTATTTTTCGGCAGTTCTAGGAAAAAAATTCTCGACAATAAATGAAGGTTGAAAATTACACCCCCTTATTTCACGTGGAGATAATAATGAAAGAAAATTAACATGTTTAAGAGAAAAACCCTCAGACACCCTTATTTCATGTGGAAAAAACACTGTATGTATGTATGTATAAAAGCATATAACAATGTTATATATAGAGAGAAATACGTTTACACCTGTCGGTTTTTGTTTCCACAAGAAACGGGGGTGTAAGGTTTATTTTTTCCCTGTAGTGCCTAAAAAACTTCTTTCTTGTATGAAAGGGCGGATGAAACCAGGAATACAACACCCATGAGCTCCAAACTCTCTTCTACAGGATAGTCAACCAACCTGGTCCTCACATCCATCATAGTAACACCTCTTTCTCTTTCCAACTCCAGTATCCTCTGATCTGCGTCTTCGTAGAGTTCCCTGAGTTCCTCACCTCCTACACCCACCATTATATTATATATTCCATCACCGAGACGCCAGTCGTATTCCGTGGCTTCCAATGGACCCGAGAGGACTGCTGCAGATCCATAAAAGATAAAACCGATGATAAGGAGTTTTGTAGTTATATTTTTTCCAACGATATCCTTTCCAAATCTTACGACGGCGTAAACAGGAAAGAAAGCAAGTAGACCGAAATACAGGGTTTCAAGGACGTTTAAAACAGTCCAGTCAAGTGCAAAAAGATTCCTCAGGAAAAAATGCCTCACGTTTCCTGCATCCTCCATAAGGAATAAAAAACCTGCTATACTGAAAAACAACCAGAACCTTGACTTTCTGTGTTCACCTCTTTCCCTTAGCCTGCCTGAAATAAGTCCAGATATTACTGTCAGGCCGCCGAGAAAAAACCACTGCACCAGCTCCACGGGTCCTGCTTCTGTAAATAATAGATCCCAGAGGGCCGGAACTGTTCTCCCATGGAAAAGGGCACGTAGACCGAATATGTTTTTTATGTCCACAAGAAATACTCCTATATACATCAACAGTAGAAAGGATAGTCCAAGAAAAAGCGTGTGCCTATGGTCCAGGTTTGTTTCTCCAAACCTCCTTTCTAACTTTGTCAAGAAACTATCTATGGCGTTTCTGATAACCATAGGAAGAAAAATGGATTTTTATCTTTAAAAGTATGTAGTGCCTAAACTTATTATGGCGTTTGTGCGTGAGAAGGAGATAAACGGTAACAGATACCTGTACTTAGTTAAAAGTATAAGACAAGGGTCTTCTGTGCGCCAGAAGGTCTTGAAGTATCTTGGCCCGGTGCATTCTGTGTCAGAGGAGGAGATCAAGAAGGCGATGGAGGAACCAGAAGATTAGATCTCCAGTTCCAGAGCCTTGAACTTTCTTTCACAGTAGCTACATTTTAGTTCAACCGGGTTCTGGTTGACAACCTCAAACAAGGCCTCTACAGGTTCCCCTGTGTTTGTAACACAATGTGGGTTGGGACAGTCCACGACCCCCTCCACCTTATCAGGAAGCCTGAGACGCTTCTTTTCCACGACACCATAGTCCTCTATTATATTGATGGTTGCCGAGGGCGCAATTACAGATACAGAGTCTACTTCCTCCTTTGTCAGTTCCTTGTCCTCGGCCTTTACTATATCCTTCTTCTCCAGCCTAGAGCTTTCTACATTCATCAACAGGGACAGGGTATTGTCAAACCCCCTTTCCATCCTTAGTATTTTGATTACATCAAGGCCCCTGCCGGGAGGTATGTGGTCTATGACAGTTCCGTTGGATATCTTACTAACCTTCAGGTCAGGCATCTTTATCGACCCCCAGTAGTTCAAGAATTATACCCATCCTTGTTGGAACTCCGTTGCATGACTGCTCGAAATACCGGGCCTGTGGAAGTTTGTCGACCTCCGGTTTTATCTCCCCGACCCTTGGAAGGGGATGCATGAGTATTGAACCTTTCTTCATTTCTTTGACCCTCTGCTTGTTTAGTATAAACTCTCCTTTGACCCTTTCATATTCCTGTTTATCAGGAAACCTCTCCTTCTGTATCCTGGTGGCGTAGAGCACGTCCAGGTCCTCTATTTCCAGTTCGGTTTTTTCCTCCTCTATGCCTATCTTCTCGACTATATGTTCGGGCATCTTAGTTTCCTCGGGGGAGATCAGTCTTATGTCCACATCGTAGTGGTCCAGCGCCTCGGCCAGGGAATGGACAGTCCTACCATACTTTAGGTCTCCGAGCATCCCTATCTTCAGTCCGTCTATATGTCCAAACTCCTTTTTTATTGTGTAGAGGTCAAGTAGTGTCTGTGTAGGATGTTGGTTTGCCCCGTCGCCTCCGTTTATAACAGGCACGTCGGTGTTTTCTGCCACCATCCTTGCCGTTCCTTCATATGGACTTCTTATCACACATATATCCGAATAACCTGCAACTACGGCGGATGTGTCTGCTATATTTTCGCCCTTTTCCACAGAGCTGACCTCTGCAGCCAGATCTATCGTTGAACCACCCAACCTTTTCATAGCTGCATCGAAGGACAGCCTCGTTCTCGTCGATGGCTCAAGAAATATAGTCGAAAGGATGTGCCCCCTTAGTATTTTTGAGGCCTCGGCCTTGCTCATTTTTTCGGCCTGTGATGCCTTGGAAAGAAAGTCCTCTATGTCAGAACGTTCCAGGTCGTCTATTGATATGAGATTGCCTTTCAAATGCGACCCTTAATTATACTATCTACCCACATTTTTATACCTGTGTGTGAAATGAGTAAACCATGATGCCGAACCTAGATCCATCGAAGATCCAGAAGATGATGGACAAGATGGGAATGGATACAGAAGAGATAGACGCAGTTGAAGTAGAAATAAAAACGAAGGAGGGAAAACTTCTTGTGAAAAATCCTTCTGTAATGAAGATAAACATGCAGGGAAAGGAGATGCTTCAGGTGGAGGGTGAGATCGTCGAAAGTGAAGAAGAGGAAGAGGAGGTAGAGTTTACAGAGGAGGACGTGGAAGCTGTTGTTGAACAGACAGGGGCCTCCAAGGATGAAGCCAGGAAAGCGCTGAAGAAAGAAGGGGACCTTGCGATGGCGGTCATGAAGTTAAGTGAATGAACACAGGGAAGTTAACGCATCTTCACATAAACTTCTTTTTAATTATTAACAGAAACGATACCTTCACCTAGGTTAACGTACATATATAGAACTATAAACAGACCCAAGAACCCACTTAAAACTATTTTGAGGTTGCTCAGGGGAGCTGGCCCGGGGACTATCCTTTCTACCGGGACTGCCAGTGCGCCTAACATAAGCCCTATCATGAAAGAAAGGGTATCCTCCTTGTGGTTCTTTAGGAAATAGTTTATGACCCTCGAAAAACCAAGCAGCGAAAAAACACCCCCCAGTACGAAAAGTCCTATATCTTCGACCACGAGGTTTTTCAGCGACCCCAGCATATACTCATACTGCCCCAGCATAAGGACCACAAGTGATCCGGATATTCCCGGAAGCATCATTGCACATATAGCCAGGAAACCCGTGGCAAATATGATAGGCGATGTGTGCCCGAACTGGAAATATTCCAGACTGGCCACGGCATATGATATTAAAACACCTGCGGCTGCAAGTACCAGTCCTCTCCAGTTTACCTCGGCCTTGTTTTTATACAATACAAAGGATGATGAAAATATCAACCCAAAGAAAAATGCATAGACAGAGGATTCGTAGTTTTGGAGGAGGAAGGTTATCCCGTATGAAGCCACAAAGAAGGCCATGAAGACCCCTAGCCCGACGGGTATGAGGAACTCGAGGTCTATTTTCTTTTCGTCGAGTGGGTTTATCGACTCTATGGCTTCTATAAAACGTTCGTATATCCCTGTTATCAGGGCCATGGTTCCGCCCGAGACACCCGGGACTATATCTGCCAGGCCCATAAAGAGCCCTTTGATAAACAGCAGGAACCTTTCCTTTAGAGACATGTTTACAGTTTCACCTCCAGATAAATAAATCGTTGGAGACAATACTACCTTGGATAGGATGCCTTTCAGCCTGCCCTATATATTTGTCAGAGGAGAGGTCACAGACGGACTTGGAAGAACAAAAGACTATCTGGGAAGGGAGAGCTACAGACAAAGGTTCCGTGAGAAACTCAAAATAGATCCTAAATATGGTACTTTGAACCTCCGGCTTGATGACCGCAACAGAAAGAGATTGAAGAACATAAACTGGCATGAAGGAATATGGATCGAAGGCTTTGAAAAGAACGGCGAAGAGCATGGGGCTGCGGAGGCCTATCCTGCGAAGATAGGGAAAACGGACTGTGCTGTAGTCGTTCCCGAGGAGAGGAAGAGCTACAGGATAATGGAGGTTGTGTCCAACATCCATCTCAGAAGCCGCTTGAATCTAAAGAACGGTGACATTCTAGACGTAAAGGTATTCATACAACAGGATAAGTCGTGGCTCTGAGGATGTAGTGCCTAAAAAATCAACTAATAAATACCTTACGGTACAATAGTTTGGTCATGTCACAGGAAACCCTGACCGAGAAAATAGTAAAGGTTCTCTACAACGAAGTTTTATGGGGTGCTCGTCCCGTTGATGAAGAAGAGCACCGCGGAAAGGAGCCCGTTGAAAACCTTCTTGAAAAGGATATAGAAAGCTACAGGTCACAGATGGAAGACGTGTACGATGTAGGTAAGAAGATAAAGAAGACGTTAGGTTTTGAGGTCTTCGATACTCCTGTTGCAAAGGTAGTTGACAGGGAAGAGGGCGAGAAGGAAAGGATGGATCTTGAGTCTCTTGTGGATTATATAGACACCTTTCCTGAAAACTCCACAACAAATATTGAAACGTGGAAGGTCCAGGGACCGTGTTACGATGATACCATAAGGGAGATCGAAGTCCGCGACATGGAGAACGGAAAAGAAGTTCACATAAAATACAGAACCCTCACCGAGCCTGCAGTTTGAAGTCAACCAAAGACATCCATAACGGCCCTGTAAACATCCTGGGGCTCATCTATTTTTCTTTCCACGTTCTTAGTTATAACCACAGCCTCTTCGTGGTGGTCTCCCTTTAGTTTTCCATGCTTTGTCTCTTCCGGCAACGTTTGTACCTCTGCTTCACCAAATGAACAGAAACCATGATCCGAAACAAGTATCAGTTTGTTGCTTTCATCTCCCAGGAACCCTGTTTCAAAAAGAACCTCCCCCAGTTTTTTATCCACCTCTTTGTACCAGTCCAGAACCATATCTTCACCCCAGTGGAAGTGCTGTACTCTGTCCAGTGTTGTAAAGACAGAAACTAAAACATCAGGCTTTTCTTCCAGTTCTTCTTTCGTCTTTTCTGTGACTTTTTCCAGTTCTTTGTTCCACTCTTCTTCCGTCGTAGGAAGCCCGTAGCCAACCGGTTCGAAGTCTACGTTATAACTATATGTTGGAACCACAAAAGGAACGTTCAAAGCTCTTGCATCTACATCAAGCTTGTCCCAGAAAAAGTCCACGTCCAGATCTTCTCTCTTCACGATATCACCATCAACCACGAAATCCTTGTGCCCGTGTTCCTTATAATACGTACCAGAGAACATGCCACACCAAATCAGCGGCGAAAGCGGCTTCTCCTCAAGCTCTACGGTCCCTGCATCACATTCTTCCACAAGCCTTTTCCAGTTCGGAAGCTCGTCCAGGTTGGGTTTTATCATCTTCCAGGTAGCAGCGTCCACACCAAGTACAAGAAAAGTCATGATATCAAACCACGATTCCTCCGCCGTTTATCCTTCCGTTTCTATCTATAACGAAACGTCCTGTCTCCATTATCTCGTTAAAACTATCCACAGCAACCGGCTCCTCCAGC
>PWFY01000061.1 GCA_003554235.1 Candidatus Aenigmatarchaeota archaeon | reverse complement strand
TAGGACATGTTGCCTTCTTCATGCTTAACAAGTAGAATTGAATTTCTTTTTGGTACTATTGCCGCGACCCTGGGTCTCAGTTCCATAACTTAATTTTCTCACCATGTTAAATATTTTTAAGCATTCCTGTTCAGTTTGTTACGGGTAGCCCGGTAGTCTAGCCACCTTTTACTCACATTTTGGGAATGAAGATTCCCAAACTTGGAAGCTTGCGTTTCCAAGACGCTCGCAAAACGTGGGCGAAAAGGACAGGTGGGACAACGGTCAAAGCCGTTGGCTTTGTGCCTTGGCACAGCCAAGACGGTCAAGGATGTCGGGCTTTGGGCATCTGCTCAAAGCATTGAGCTTACCGTTGAGCGATGAAAGAAACCCGGCGACCCAGGTTCGAAGGACCCTTTTAGAGAAAGCGTCCACGGAAAGGACGCGGGTCAGAAAATCCTGGCCGGGCTACCAACTATTACATTTATAAGCTTCAGGATTGTAGTTTAGACCATGGGAGATTCAGGACCCGACGAAGATCTTAGGGAGAATCTGAGTAGAGTTCTCGCAAAGAAGAAAGCAATAGCAGGTGCAGTTCTTATCATCGGAGCCATATTCAGTGTTTCTTTGGTATATACCGAGGCACCGTCACATTTGTCGGGGTATTTCTTTTTGAGTGAGGACGAAGAGACAGAGCCCGACGATGCCGTTGATTTTTTGGAGGAGGACTTCGTGGGTTTCATAGGTCGTCATGAAGACATATACGAGGAAGACATCACCGAAGAAGAGATAAAGGACTGGGTTTCCAGCCGGCTCAGGGAAGGCTACGACGAAGAAGACCTCGAAAAGGTGCTGGAGAGGGTGGGTGAAGACACTACACTGGTTCAGGAAGTTCTCCAGGACTATTGATTTTCCCTGGTTTGTTTAACTTTTTAAAACTTCGGAGTCCAGATAACCTTATGGATTTTGAAAATCTGATCGACGGTGTCAAGGGAGATGACAGAAGGGACATGTTGGAGAACATTTCTTATATTGTTTTGGTGTTGGCGGCAGTTCTCACCGTTGTAGGCCTTGGGATAGGAACCGTGGTCCCTGGTATTCCTGTTTTGATAGCAATGGTGGGATCTTTTTTTGCTCTAGTTGGAATAGTTTTATATATCTTGTCCGAAATAATAAGGACCTTGGGAGGGTGACCTCCGGGTTCGGAAACATCCTGTTTCCATAGGATTGTGGTGAAATATATGGCACGCATGTACTCAAGAAAACACGGGAAGTCGGGTTCTACGAGACCCTACAGAGAAGAACCTCCTGAGTGGGTCGACATGGGCCCTGAGGAAATAAAGGAGAAGGTAGTGGAGCTAGGCAAGGAAGGTATGGATCCCTCGGAGATAGGCGAAGTTTTGAGGGACAACTACGGAATACCTTCTGTCAAATACTTTGATATGAGCATTACAGAGATACTGGATGAAGAGGATTTGACCAAGAAGCTACCCGAAGACCTGCGAAGCCTAATACAGAAGGCCCAGATTATAAGGGATCATCTCGAGAAAAATTCTACGGACTCCTCGGCGATACATGGTCTTGAACAGACGGAGTCAAAGATAAGGAGGCTGTCCAAGTATTACAAGAAGAAGGAAAAGATTCCCGAGGACTGGAGCTATAAGACTGAGAAGGAGTTTCACAAGAGAGATTAGCGTTAGTTCTACTGTTTGAGTTTAGACTGGGATTCATATGAATATACCTGAAAAGTTTGAAGAACTTTTGAAAGAAGCTTCCGACCGGTTTAGACAGATGGAAAGGGTCAGGATAGTTTCACATTATGATGCAGATGGTATTTCTTCTGCTGCCATAGCACTTGCCGCTTCGCTTCGAGAGGGTAAGAAAGTCCACCATACAATTGTTAAACAGATAAGACCAGATGTTGTGGAGATGTTGAACCAGGGGTCTTATGAGAACATAATATTCACGGATCTTGGTTCGGGACACCTCTCCTCGGTCAACAAGGTTGATGCCGAGAACATAATTGTACTGGATCATCATAACATCTCCGGTGATCTCGAGAGAGGCGTGCACGTAAATCCGCATGTAGCAGGTTTGGAGGAAGACACGATCTCAGGTGCCGGCGTTACATATCTTTTTTCCAGGGAAGTAAACGACAAAAACAAGGACCTGTCTGCTCTCGCTGTTGTCGGAGCAATTGGTGATATACAGGAAGAAAACTGGAAGATGAACGGGCTCAACAAAGGTATAATGAAGGAGGCGGTTGAAGCCGGACACCTGGAAAAGGGTGAGGGTCTGCGTCTTTTTGGGAGGCTTTCAAGGCCTGTCCACAAGGCACTACAGTATACCTCAAGACCGCACATACCAGGTGTTTCTGAAAGCGAGTCGGGTGCTGTGCAGTTTCTTTCCGGGTTGGATATAGATCTCAAGAACGGAGATGGTTCTTGGAAGAAGTTAGTTGATCTCGGAGAAGAGGAAAAAAAGAGACTTGCATCTGCTATAATAAAAAAACGAGCGAGAAACGGTGTTGAAGAACCAGGTGAGGTTTTCGGTAACACATACACTCTACATTGTTTCAATGGGAGGTTCAAGGACGCAAGAGAACTTTCCACGGCTATGAACGCCTGTGGCCGGATGGAAAAGGGCGAGATGGGGGTCCTGGCGTGCATCGGTGACGACGAGGCCATGGAGAGGGTGGAAAGTATAGTGAAAGGCTACAAAAGAACATTGGGTAAGCTTATACGATCTGTCAGAAACGGCGATGTTGAGTTGGAAAACAAGGACGGATTTAATTTGTTGGATGGTAGGGGATCCATACCAGAAAATTTTATAGGCACGGTTTGTTCAATACTCCAGAGTGATATATCAGAGGGCGTGGCTCTTGTTGGGATATCAGAGTCTGAAAACTCAAAGGCAAAGGTATCGATAAGGACCCCGGATGATTTCGATATAAATGTAGGAGAGACGTTGGAAGAGATTTCCAATGAGATTGATATAGATGGTGGCGGGCATGAAAGTGCCGGTGGTGGTTACGTAGGCGTCGAGGAGGTGGAGGATTTTTTAAATCTGCTCTCGAAGAGACTTTCGTAGTACAATGAGAAAATCTTTTTAAATGTTAACCCCAAAGTATGTGAGGATAACATGGCATCAAAGGGAAAGTTAAAGGGCAAAGAGTGGTACACTGTAAAGTCCCCGGAGATTTTTGGAAGCAAAAAAGTGGGGGAAATACCTGCAGCCACCGAAGAAGCCTTGAAAGGAAGGACCGTAGAGTCAGGTGCCACGGATCTGTATGGAAGTTCTAACAAATACTACTTCAAGATCAAGATGAAGGTTGAAGATGTCGATGGTAAGACCTGTCGTACAAGGTTTGCCGGCCACGACTGTTCCAGGGATTATATAACAAGGGTCGTTAGGAAAGGCAGTACAAGAGTGGATGAGATCACAGAGGTTGAGACAAAGGACGGTGTTAACATGAGGGTTAAGACCGTTTGTGCCACGATAAAGACTGTGGGTGCTTCTACCCAGACATCAATCAGAAAGAAGATCGATGAAGTTCTTGAAAAGAAGGCTCTGGAGAAGGAAAATGAAGAGTTCGTAAAGGACATTTTAGCAGACAAGCTCCAGAAAGATGTTAAAAAGGAACTAGATAAGATCTATCCTCTGAGAGTCATAGAGTTCAGGAAGACAGAGGTCATCAGTTGAGCTCCGCATACTGAATAATTTTTTAAGTCTAGGACCCAATGCTTAATAGGTGATCAAATGAGCGCTGCTTTAAAACTCGTACTCGGTGTCGTTGTAATCCTTATAGGCCTCTGGCTTCTTCTTCCTGCAGGAGTTGTTGAAGAAGTTAAACCTGAGGAAGGCATTTCAGCAAGACTTGACTGGTGGCAACATTTCAAGACCGTTCTTATGGGTATGATCCCACCGTTTCTAATAGTTATAGGGATTTTGGTGGTCTGGATTGAAGCCGAAGAGATGAAAGCACCCGATGTGCCAGACATAGAGGAGGACTTCGACACAGAAGACAAGTAGAAGGGTAAAAAACCCTTAAACTTTATTTTTATAATATTCTAGAAACTTGTTTTTGTCCTCTTCGTCCTTCATAAAATAGGGTGGATAGTTTACAAGTTTCCATTCCTTTAAATCCTTTTTTCTTACAAGGTGTGGTGACATTTCGTATTCAAAACTTTCCACTATTTCATTTAGCGGGTCCGCTATCTTCGGATAACTTTCAACATCATCACACACAAACAACATATCTATATCAGACCCTTCTGCCGCCTCGTTTCTTGCCACGGAACCATAGATAACCCCCACCTCAATTTCTTCTATTTCATATGATTCTTCTATGAAATTGATTCCACTTTCGAGCATCTTTCTCGATGGGTTGTCGTAATCTTCCTTCCTAACCTTACGTATATGCACATCTTCAGTATCTTTGTCACTATCAAGTAAGAACATAGTAGTATTTTAGAGAAGGAAATACTTAAACCTTTGGTCAGCCGTCTGTTATGATTTTTATTATGTCGTTTTCTTTCAGCTCGTGGTCGGCGCCGACCTTTCTACCTGATCTGCAGTCTATTGCTCCTATGAAATCTTCGCCTATATCACTGTGGACCTTGTAGGCAAGGTCCTCTGCCGTCGAACCCTTCTCCAGCAGAATGGCATCGGGAAGTACATTTCCCTTTTTGTCGGTGTAGTTGTTCTCATTTTCTACGGGATATACAACTATCATACCGAGAAGTTCGAATATGGCTTTGTTTATGGTTTCCTGTACCCCTGTGGATCCGAAATTGTCAAGTATCTTCTCTACGAAGTCGAGACCCTTTTTCTGTTTTTTGGATAGATCATCCGTTACCTCAAAGCTTCCCTGGCCTGGTATGTACTTTATCTTATCCTGTTCCAGAGCCCTCCTAAGGGCCAGCTCTGCTTCGGCACAGCAAGGAACTACATCCATATCCACCCTCTTTTTAAGTTCTTCGAGGTTTTCCTCGCCCTCCGGTAGGTCTATCTTGTTTGCAGCTATTACCATGGGTTTTGTTTCTTTCCTTAGTTGTGTTGCAAAATTTCTAACGTCTTCATCATCCCACTTTCCTGGTTTTTCGCCGTCCAGGCCCAGTTTTCTTAAAACCTTCTTTATATCCTCTCTGGTTATCTTTAGACCGGAGAATCGCGACAGAAGCTGTCTTTCTAGTTCTTTGTTCTCCATCTCCACGCTGGATGAAATCTTGTTCCATTCCCTTTTGAATATGTCCTCGTACCAGAAGTCAAGCTCTTTCTCCAGGAAGGTTATGTTTTCATATGGGTCATGTTCTTCTGTGGGTTCGCCCTCCGAATCCGTCCTTCCGGATATATCCAGAACATGTATCAGTACATCTGCTTCCCTTAGATCGTCCAGGAACTGGTTACCTAGACCACGTCCTTTGTGTGCTTCAGGTACCAGTCCTGCCACGTCCAACATCTCAACAGGAACGAACCTAGTACCCTCTACACAGTTCCCATTGGGGTCACAGGATACGTCCAGCTCCTTGCAGGGGCATTCCGTTGTTACGTACCCTATGCCGCGGTTTGCCTTTATGGTTGTGAAAGGATAGTTGTTTATCTCCACGTCTGCAAGTGTGGCGGCTTTCATAAAAGTTGACTTCCCTGTATTTGGAGCTCCAACCAGTCCTGCCCGCATAGATAAAACTTTAACAGATGGATATAAAAAAATCGCAGGAAATCTTGGCATTTAACTTTAAAAATATGGCATCTCAATAAGTATAGGATTCAAGATGAGGATGATATTATGAAAGCAGCTGTATGTGAGGTATGTCTGAAGAACGACATGTTGTGTGAAGGATGCTCGAAAAGGCTGGAGGAAGGGGAGATAACAGAGGAGGCTGTCGAGCTCTCCAGATACCTATACTCCTTGAAGGATGAATATTCCTATTTGGACGATGTTGAGATAAGTGAAATCTATACAGGCGAAGATGTTACAGTTATAGTGGCCTCCGAGGACGATGTAGGCAAGGTCGTCGGTAAGGGCGGTGAGATAGTCAAGAGACTTGCCAATGAAGTCGATGGAGCCATACGTGTGGTCGAGAGAAGTGATGATGTTAAGAAGTTCTCAAAGAACCTCCTTCCCGACGTCAAGGTTTATGGCGTAAACAAGGTCTTCTCACCCGACGAAGACTACTACAAGGTCGTCGTTGATTCCGGCGGCAGCGGAAGGGTGATGTTGAGTTCCGAAGAGTTTACAGAGATAGTGGAGAATATAACAGGAGAAAAGGCTAAGATTTCTTTTAGATAGACTGGAAGAACACGTCCCTTTCAGGGCATAGATCCGGCCGTCAAGAATTTAATTACCACTCAGTAATGATAAACTTTATAAAGGATAGGTGTCAATATATAATTGATACAATGGAAAAAGACGATGTCTATGTTGGCTCTGCAGATGAAAGACAGCGGGACATGATTAAAGCATACAGCGATGGTGTGAACCCAGAAGACTTTGCTAAGACCAATGAAGCTTATTTTGAAAACAGGCGGATAGAGTAAATCTCCGCCGTTTTCCCCTTTTTTTCTACTTATAAAAACAACGAGAAGAAGTGATAGGTATGCGCATAGCAATCGTTGACCCTGAAAAATGTAATCCTGAGAAATGTGACTGGGAATGTTACAAGGCCTGTCCGGTCAACCGCAAGGGTGAAGAATGTATAAAGAAGGGCAAGAGGGCAGAGATAGAGGAAGATCTTTGTATAGGTTGTGGAATATGTGTGACCAAATGCCCCTTCGACGCTATAAAGATAGTCAATACGCCCGAAGAACTGGATGAAAAGCCTGTTCACCGTTTCGGTAAAAATGCCTTCGTTCTCTATAGGCTTCCTATACCTCAAGAGGGCGGCGTAGTCGGTCTCTTAGGTGGCAACGGTCTCGGAAAATCTACCGCGCTAAAGATACTTTCTGGTCAGATAGACCCTAATCTAGGTAGGCCTGGCCATGAGGCCTCCTTGGAGGAGATATCAGGCATTTTCAGAGGAACACAGCTCCAGGGTTACTTCGAGGACAAGGAAGTGAAGAAGACCGCCTACAAGCCTCAGAGGGTCGAGAAAATTCCTGAGATGTACGAAGGCGAGGTTGGTAAGTTTTTGGATGGTGTTGATGAAAGAGGTGTTTTGGACGAGGTTCTTGAGAAGCTCAGTATAAGCAACATAAACGACAGAAAACTGGAAGAGCTTTCCGGTGGAGAACTTCAGAGGGTTGCGATAACTGCAACTATATGCAAGGATGCAGATATATACTACTTCGATGAGCCGTCATCCTACCTGGATGTGTACCAGCGGCTACAGATGGGCAAACTTATACAGAAACTGGCCGAAGAAAGGACTGTGATGGTAGTTGATCATGATCTTGCGACCCTGGATTATCTTGCAGATACCATACACGTGTTTTACGGTGAACCAGGGGCCTACGGCATAGTTTCCAAGCCCTATTCGACCAGGAAAGGAATAAACGCCTATCTGGAAGGTTATATACGCGAGGACAACGTGCGTTTCAGAGATGAGCCCATGAAGTTTGATGTAAGGGCTCCCACAAAGGAAGTAGAGAGAAGGGCTTTGATTAAGTTTCCAAGAACAAGCAAAAATCTAGGCGACTTCAGCCTTTCTGTGGAAGAAGGAGACGTTGCAGAGGAGGAACAGTTGGCAATATTTGGTGCCAATGCACTGGGTAAAAGTACGTTTGCAAAAATTCTAGCGGGTGAAATGGAGGCCGATGAAGGAGGACCAGATGAGAAGGTTGATATATCATACAAGCCACAGAAAATAGAGACAGGAGGAAGGGGAAGGGTCATTGATTTCCTTTCACAGACGGTCGATAATCCCTATTCAAACGACTTCAAAAATCAGATATTGAGGCCCTTGGAACTTGAACACCTCATGGAAAACAAGATTGAGAACCTTTCGGGGGGTGAAAGACAGAGGGTTG
>PWFY01000050.1 GCA_003554235.1 Candidatus Aenigmatarchaeota archaeon | reverse complement strand
GGACCGACCTCTATCTGCTTGGTGAATATGCCCTGGAGGAACAGCCCTGGCTTTTCCATCCCCGCCGATAGCCTTACATCGGAAAGCGGACCATCACATCCCACCAGGACCTTTGTTTCGTATTTGTTTCCCTTTGTTTCAACTATGACCTTACCTTTTGTGGCTTCGAATCCCATGAAAGCCTCGCGTTTAAATTCAATCCCTTCCTTCTTGGCAAGCTGCAACAGAAAACGATCAAACTCAACACGATCAAGGACGTAGGAAGTGTGGTGATCTCTACCGAATGAATAGCTTCCAAATTTGTTATGAATTTCAGCACCGCAAATCTTCTTTTCTATGAAACTTTCGTCCTTGGGCACGTGTTCGAAGATGTCTTTGGATACGTGACCTGTTCCCTTTACAGGCTTACCTACTTCGCTCTTTTCCAGTAGAAGTACCTCATGACCTTGTTCTGCGAACCTCCTGGCCAGGTGGGAACCTACGGGCCCGGCACCCGAAACCGTCAAATCGTACATATAAAACACTTGATTATCGACGATTGGTGAAATTTTAAATAGTTTTCCCTAGAAGACTTAGATGAGTGGCATGTCAAACAAAGATGGAGGACTTACCGAGGAAGCAGGCAGGGACATACTGAAGGAGAGGCTGAAGAAGAAGATATCCGGTGAGATAGTTCTTTCGGACAATCCTGGGAAAACGATAAAGAAGTGGAGGGGAATATTTGAGATTTCTCAAAGAAGGCTTGCCGATGAGATAGATGTGATGCCTTCTGTTGTATCCGACTACGAACTTGGAAGAAGATCAAGTCCGGGAATAAAGATGATAGAGAAGATAGTTACAGGACTCGTAAATGTTGATGAGGAAAAGGGCGGGGAGGTAATAAGGAAGTTTTCGGAGTTCAGTCCAACGGATATAGTTTCAGACACCGTTCTCGACGTAAAGGAGTTTTCAAGGGGAGTAGATATAGACGAGTTCGTTGATTCCTGTGAAGCAGAGCTTGTAGTAAACAAAGACATGGCAAAAAAACAGATATATGGATACTCCCTTATAGATTCCTTGAAGGCTATAGTAGAGCTATCCCCATCAGAGCTGGTAAGACTCTACGGTCTAACCACAGAAAGGGCCCTTATATTTACAAAGGTCAGTACAGGAAGGAGTCCCATGGTTGCTATAAAGGTTACAAACCTCAAGCCCGGTCTTGTGGTCTTCCATGGGAACGTTGGTGAGGTGGATGAGCTAGCCAAAAGGGTTGCAAAGGCCGAAGGAGTGCCCCTTGCTGTGTCAAGAACCGAGGACATAGATCAGCTCAGAAGAAATCTCGCCGAAGACTTCAAATGAGATGATAAGTATGATGAGGAAAATGCTGGTGTTTTCTCTTCTAACGCTTCTGATAGGTCTAAACCTGCACTTTCTTATGCAAAACATCTTGAGTCTACTGTTTTTGGGCTTCTCTGTACCTCTTTCGGTGTTCTACTTTATCTACGGGATTCTCAAAGACACAAAGGAAACCAGGAATACGGATCCCCACAAGTCTGCCTTTAGTTACCTTCTACCGAAGAAGTACAGTAAGAAAGACTATGAGAAGGACTAGAGTTTTGGAGGAGAATAGTTTTCCAGAAAGTCGTCGAGCTTAACACCTCCTTCAAGTCTTATATGCTTTCCATCCCTGTCTAGCAGTTCTTCCGCTTCTTTTACGTATATAGGCGTTCTGTAAAATCCATAGACTATCAAAGGGACCGAACCAATCTTTTCGGCCTCTTCCTTTACACTCTCTATGCTTTTTCTGTCTACGTAGAGGTGGT
This sequence comes from Candidatus Aenigmatarchaeota archaeon, assembly GCA_003554235.1. Taxonomy (GTDB): domain Archaea; phylum Aenigmatarchaeota; class Aenigmatarchaeia; order PWEA01; family PWEA01; genus PWEA01. The sequence goes on along the minus strand of PWFY01000050.1, from coordinate 6,217 downwards.
CTTTGTCTTTCTGTCCCGTCTTTTTGGCATCTATTATAAAAGAAATTCTCCCGTCCTTCATAATCAAAAGATCGTAGGGGGCAGAGGCTGCCTTTCTCTCGGCTTCGTAACCGCTTTCCCTGAACTTGTCCCTGACCCTTATTTCGAAGTTGTAACCTCTCTTGTAGTTGTGCATCCGTTGAATATTGTTGGGTGAGTTTTTTATAGTTTAATCAAGATATTAGCAACAGTGATACAATGCCAGGCGCGTACATGAGGATTGACGAGTTCGGCGATGTTGGTGTACAGTTAGAAGCCGAAAACGTTCCCGATCCCCCGGAAGCATACAATGAAGTAATGCGTATTTTAAGGTTTGAGTGTGACATAGGCAAAGGAGATATACAGGAGAACCAGTATCAGCACGAAAAAGACGGGGATACAGAAAGAATATTCTCCGAGATACGTGCCTACGACCCAAAGGGCAAGTTCAGTTTCATCTACGTGAAGGTGAAGATATTCATAGAGATGAAGCCTGCTAAGCATGAGGACTACGACTATGTGGGCGATATAGAGGTAAACGGAAGTGCAAGGGTTAGAACCCATTACCCACAGGAAAGCTGGTTCCAGCAGACCATTCTCTGGCATGCATTCCGTGTTTTCTTTGAAAAGGTACTTTACAACGATGTACGCCAGGTCTTCCTCAATGAGTGCGATGAGTATATGATGTACATCAGAGACGGTCTCAAGAGTTATTTTGATATGCTCCCGACAATAAAGTAATCCTTTTATAGCTTTTCTACCAATTATTCCTAGGCCCGTCTAGATCAGTCCTGAGGAATATTCCATTTGGATAAAATGTTTCAGGATGTTATGGGCGGGCCAAATACCATTCATATCGGTGATCTTTGTGGAGGAACTGGGTGATTTTTTAGATGGAATAGACTTTCCTGTTATAGTGGAAGGAAAGTCCGATGAAGAGGCATTGGAGGATTTTGACATCAAAAACATAGTACAGCTGAGAGGAAGACCCCTTTACAAGGTTGCCCTTTCACTGAAAGGCCACAAAGAGGTTCTGGTTCTAACGGATTTCGACAGAGAGGGCAAGAAGATAGCGGCGAAGTTAAACGGTTTTTTAGAACAGTTTGGTGTAGTGCCTAAAAACTCACTACGTAGAAAGATAAAGAACATAATAACAAAGAAAGGCGTGTCACAAATAGAGAACATATCCTAGGCGATCAGTTTTTTTGACATGGAACCCAGGACCTCCACCCCATTTTTTCTTATTACAACTACATCCTCGACCCTGACACCACCCAGCGAGTCTTTATATAGTCCAGGTTCCAGTGCTACTACATTCCCTTCCTTGAGTTCCACATCGTTTTTACTGTTTATGCATGGCGGTTCATGGACTTCGAGGCCTATACCATGTCCCGGTGCATGCCTGATTGAAGCTCTGTTTTTTCCACCATCCTTGTTTTCTTGGCTGTCGGTGCAGTAATAGTGGTAGCCTCTACTCCCGAAAACATCTGATACAGTTTTTTCGACCTCAGAGACCTTTGTTCCAGCCTTTAAAACCTTCAGAACCTTCCTTTGAGCTTCAACAACAGCCCTGTGCATATCAACAAGTTCCTTGTTCGGTTCTCCCTTGACAAAGGTTCTGGTCATGTCGCCGTTGTACCTGCTTTTTCTATTTTTAGGGAAAACATCAACAACTATAGGTGCCCCTTCCCTGATCTGTTTTCCATTCCTTCCGGTTTTGTGGGGATAGGCACTTTCTTTCCCCGACGAAACTATAAGGCCTCTACAGTCGCAGTTCATTTCTATAAGCTCGGTGCGGATAATCCTTTTCAGCTTGCCCTGCGTCAGGGCCTTCTCTTCTAGTACGAGACCGCCTCCTTCTACAACGGATTTTTTCAGTGCTTCCCTTGCCTTCCTCAGTGCGGATTCTGCCGCTTTTTGCGATTTCTTGATTTTTGAGATCTCATCTTTAGCTTTGATAGCCCTTTCATCAAGTACGTTTCCAACGATTTCCACCTTGTACTTTTCTTTCAGTTTTTTGTATACATTTATGGGGGTGTACCCAGGCATTCTTATTTTGTCACTGTCGGTATTTTCTTCGACAAAGTTTTTTATAGCATCCATCTGGTTCATAGACTCCTTGTCCACAAGTTCTCCAGGTGTGATCACCTTTGTTGCGCAGCTTTCTTCTTCAGCCCTTTTTCTTTCCATACTGTTAATCAGAATAGACATCGACCCGTCCTTCTTCAGACATGTAAAGGTGCTTGTGGTGAGAAAACCGGTGATGTAGAACAGGTCCTGGTTTTCGTAGCTGTTTCCATGTAGCAGAAGCGGAACGTCTTCTTCCTTTGTCTTTTTTGCCATACTAGTAAAACATTTTCCAGATTAAATAAGTTGCAGGGGACTTCGAAAATTTAAAAGCATTGAAACCAATAGAACAGTTATGTCAGAGGAGGCTTTAAGTGAGGCAGAGGATCTTGAGACAGGTGTAGTAAGAAAGATAGTCGAGACCGTGGACATCAAAACAGACAAGTTAGAGGAGATACACGAAAAGCTCGACAGCCTGGACAAGAAAATGAATAGCATGGAAAACAAACTCGACAAGGTTATAACAGAAAACACTGATGAGTCTGACCTAAAGGACATACATAAAAGAATCATAAACCTTCTTGGGAACTGGATGACCACAAAGAACCTTGCTAAGATAATGAACTATAGACAGGAGTACATAAGCAGAAAGGTCTCGGAGCTCAAGAAGATGGGGATTATTACAGAGAAAAGGGACGGGAAGTCTATTCTTTACAAGAGGAAGGATGGGGTTAAGGAGGCAATGGACGACAACGGAGATTAGCTTTGTTCCTTATTTTAGAGTTAATTCTACAGGTCTGATCTGTATATTTCCTTCGTATGTTTCTATATCACCAACTAATGTTACTTCCGTACCTTCTTCTACATCTTCAGGATCCATGCCCATTGCTTCGAGTTCATTTTTGAACAGCACTGCGTCTAATTTTTCTTCTCCATTCTTCACGTGAAAGAAAAAGTGACCACCTTCGGAGGTATATTTTCCACCTAGCATGCCTTCCACTTCAACCCTTCTTCCTATATATTCCTGGTCTATCTGCCCCACTTCTACCTTTTCATGGCCTGAAAGACTGACAAATAAGAAAAGTCCTAAAACACCCAAAACGGAAAGAGCCAGTGAGATTTTGTAGAGCGTGCTGTCTTTCATAATTCATAATCCTTAATTTTTTTATAAATTGGTCCATCGGGGGTCAGGTTGCTTTCAAAAAGGGTTATATTGTTTACTTTCATTGAACCGAAGTTACGGTCCTCCCATTCCTTTAACTTGGATCTTATCAGTTCCTTATTACGCCCACTCTTGACCCTTCCAATCGTTATGTGGGGAACAGGATCATTCTTATCCTTTTTGAAGCCCTTTTTCACAAGGGCTTTGTCTGTTTTGGAAATAATTTCTTTAAATCTTCGACCGCCCTTTCCTGCTCCAACCCACAGGACCTTCATATAGTCCATGTTTGGAAATGATCCCATGCCTCTTATTTCTAAATCAAATGGCTCCAGGTCCTCAAGTCTATTTTCCAGAACATCCACCTTTGATATATCCCTCTCCTTTATCTGACCCAAAAACTTCACAGTGAGGTGTAGATTTTCGTCTTTTACGACCTTTATATCAGCATCAAGACTTCCGAAAAGGTCCCTTGCTTCCCCTACGTTCTTTTTCACCCCTTGAGGCAACTCTGTGCCCAGAAAACATCTCATGTATTATGCACCTACTTGCCGAATTTATAAAAATCACCATGATTTATTTATTAGTAAATATAGTAAAACCATATAGGCTTTTGAACGGTGTTCAAGGGTGAGTCACAGTGAGTGATGATAACAACAACGGTCCAGACTTGGAGAGAATAGAGACACTTGTTAATACTTTGAGGAGATATCCAGAGGGAATTTGGCTAAGGAAGCTTTCTAGGGAGTCCTCTGTTCCTCCATCGACTGTACATTACTATATAAATGAAATAATAGATTCTTTTGTTGAATCAAGAGGAGCGAAGGATGGAGAGGGCAACTATTTTGGAATAAGGCTTATAAAACTAAAAGATGGTATTGAAAAACAGCTTAATTCTGGAAAACCAGTTGAGTATTTACTCCGGTCGAGAGATATTCTCACAGAGGATTGAGTGGTCTCACTTTCTAACTAAAACTCACATTTAGTCCTATCTCACACGTTTGTTCTAAGCTCACACCGTTTTAACTCTCACATATACCCGATTTCACTGTTTTTTCCTGGACCTCTCACATATTATACTGTTCTCACAGCTTAATTTACCGATCACCCACCCCCAAACTCTCACATTTTGAACCTTTTCCTGTGTATTTATGGTATATTTTACCCACCGAACTGTCTCACATTTGGATTAGGTGGATCTTAGCGGAAAAAAGAACCATAACTTCATTACAAACCGAAAAGTTCTTTCAATAACAACCCTTCCCTTGATTTTATGTCAAAATTGCCTCTCATTTGCTTCAAATGCCATATATTAACATTATGTGAATGTTAAATGAACTTAATGTGCAGTTAACGTTAAGGTAATACAACTTCATGTTAAGTAAATACATTTCACGTGAATTATTTATTTAGTAACGTTACATTCATATGAATGTATTATTTTAACGTGAATTAATATTTTTTGAATGAAGATATGTGAATGCTTTGTTTAACTTTCGTTAACTTAAACGTTTAAATATGAAGCCCACATAAAGGTTAATGTTGTATTCATGTACTATTCACGGGGCATGAAAATCGGATTTAATAAGCCGTGTCTTTTAGTGAAAGAGATGTGAAATTGATGTTAGAGGATTATGAAGACGAAATAAATGAGTGGTTCAGTGAGGCAGGTATAGACAAGAACCCCTTCACATTGAGAATAAATCCGAACCTTTTCGTCGGTTACAACAAAGAGCTTCGAAGGCTTATACATCACATACAAGAAGATAGGAAGTTTGCGATGGTTTCTGGTGCTACAGGGGCAGGCAAAACAACCCTTCTGAAGTTGATCCAGGCTAAGTTCCACGACAAACATGAGATACTATATCTTTCCAAACCACCCGAGTACGGGGAGATACCTGGTGTTTTTACCGAGAAATTCAAACCACCGCTGCTTCACAGATTACTTGGTAAAAATGTGAGTATACATGATATACCTGGTTATTTGAACAAGCACTTGGGCGAAAACCTTCTACTTATGGTGGATGAAGCACATGAATCAGACGTGAAGGTTCTCCAGTGGTTGAGAACAATAACCGACCAGGTCGACAAAATACAGCTTATAATGGCAGGACTCCCGTCCATCGATAAAAAACTTAAGAACAATGTTGAAACACTGAAGAGCAGGGTAACAACCCGGATAGACCTGACCACATTGAGTGAAAATGAAACAAAGGATCTCATAGAGAAGAGAATAGAAGACGCAGGAGGCGAAGGCCTCGGCCCATTCACGGAGGACTGTGTAAAGCAGATTTATGAAAAGACAGGAGGATTCCCCCGTGAAATACTTAAAATCTGTGATAGGCTGATAAACTGGGCTCTTGAGAACGACGTGAAGGAAATAGATAGTTTAGAGGAACTTGAGGAAGGTGAGAGCGAGCAGAGGGAGGAAAGAAGCAAGGACTTCCTAAAGGATCTTCCATACAAGCAACGTGAAATAGTCAAGATACTTTCCGAAGAGGACGAACTATTCCCATCTGATATAGCTGAGAGGCTTGGAACGGAGAGCTATAAGACAAAACAACATGCTGTACGGTCTGTTAACAACATCCTAAGGAGACTACTCAAGGAAGGAATAACAGAGAGAACGAAAAGAGGCAAGGGTTATGTTTATTTTTTGGACACAAAAACCAAAAATTTATTAGTTGATACGTAGAATAAGTAGTTGATGTTAGAAGCACTCGTAGGGTGCACGGCCATTGCCCTTTTCGCGTGGAAGGCCAAGATACTGTCGGCCAAGGCAAGCTTTCTTGCTTTTGTTTTTGGGTCAACTATATGGGCAATGAACGGGCCTGCATGGATATTTATTCTTATAACCTTTCTGGTTTCTGGATATATAGGTACGAAATGGAGGTTTGAGGCAAAGAAAAAAATGGGCATGGAGGAGTCGAGTAACGGAAGTAGAGGAACCAGGAATATACTAGGGAACGGCCT
>PWFY01000011.1 GCA_003554235.1 Candidatus Aenigmatarchaeota archaeon | reverse complement strand
CTTCATGTTCCTCCGGTTCGAAAACAAGCATTTCAAATTCTGCAGGATAGTAGGCTGCCCCGTCTTCAGGTATTACCTTTCCCTGGCCTATTTCTGATACATCTTCTATCGACAAAACAAATCCCAGGTCCCTTTCAAGGATTCCTTCATATTTTTCCTTAAGGGACTGGTAGACAGCTTCCTCGAGATCAAGCCCGAACTTCTCGGGATCTACTCGAACGGTGTCTTTTACTTTTAACATTTTATACATTGGTTTCACCTGGTTTTGATTGACACATATTTACTTGTTCCGGCCTTTATATATCTTTTTGCTGCGGTTTATCAGTCTTTGGGTCGTGTCTTTATCTACGACATCCTTTATATCCAGCTCTCTGTTTTTATTTCTACACATTTTTTCCAGGAACGACTTGATTCCATCAACAATTTTTTCGTTAATGTCGTCCAGATCCATTATATCATCTTTTTCGGGATCGTCACAAGGAACCATTATGGCCCTGTCCATGTTCATCCCTTCCTCGGTTGTCCTCACCATTGCCACAGGTCTTGACTTTACGAATGATCCAGGTTCCAGTGGCTCATCCATGAGAAGGAAACCGTCCATGGGCTCATTGTTTTCTCGGGCGGTCTTTGTAAGTATACCATAGTTGTTTGGATAGCAAACCTCCTCGGGTAGAATATCCTCGACCTTCAGTATTCTACTGCTGAAGTTATACCTACAACGGCTTCCCTTCTTTGCCTTTACAAGAAAGAAAGTTCCGGAATTTTTTTTATCCTTCATCTCAAGGCACCTTCAAGTTCCACATGATCGTTCGTTCTTATATATAATGTCGGAACCGACACTTTCCTGAACTGTTTTCTTAATTTTTTATCGTTCGTGGCTACCACAGGTTCTTCTTTCTTTCCTGCAAGTTCCACAAGAGAGGCATCACCTGTCATTCTTTTTGTCTTTTCTATATTGATATTTTTTCTCTCTATTAGTTCAAGTGCCAAACGGGCTGCTCTCCCCTCCCCTCCCTTATTTTTTGATATCTTTTGTAGCTCTGTCTTTACAGGTTCGGTGGTTGTAAGACTGTAGTTTTTTTCTATTGCTTCTTCAATCCCCTGAAAAACATTAACTCCAATCTCTCCGGGCGCCATGAGAAAGTTGGCATCGAGTATGACTTCTACGATCGGATTCACCCCTCCTTTCCAGAAAATCCTTCCCCTCCAATCACTTCATCATTTCTACCCTCCTTTCTTTTATGAGCGTCCTGTGCCCCCTTTCTCCTTTTTTTCTGTACATTTTTTGCAAACTCTTCTACGTCGACCCCCATCTCCTTTAGGGCCTCTGAATGCTTGTTTATAAGAGAGTTTACTATGTTTACAAGGCGGTTCAACTCAATCTTCTCGTTTATCAGCGATTCCAATGCGCCTTTGTGATATCCTAATTTCTCGTCGTCAGACATGGTTTATTTTTATTGGGTAATCTTTAAAAGATTGGACTACTTGACGGTTAAGCTCTTCGCTAGATTTCGGGGCCTGTCTATAGGGCGGCCCCTTTCCCTTCCAATCCAGTAGGTTAAAAGAAATCCTATCACAGCTGAGAGAAATGCAAAGCTTCCGTTGGCCTCTTCCGGAATGTAGAAATCGCCATAAAAAGGCGAAAGTTCGATCGTTCTCGCGCCCCTTGCTTCTACTTCCTTTACATTTGAGACTATCTCCGATTCTTTTTTTGGTATTAGAGATATTACAGGCGTGTCATTTTCTATCAGCGCCAGTGTGCCGTGCTTCAGCTCCCCGCCCATCATTCCTTCTGCATGTACATAGGCTATTTCCTTGAGCTTAAGTGCTATTTCCCTAGCTACAGGGTAGGCCTCCTCCTTTCCTATGATGTATATGTCTCCGTCATCCTTCAGCTCCTTTGCAATCTTTTTGACCTGCGGTTCATTTTTCTCTATTATGTCCTCCACAGTTTTGGACATGTTGTCTTTCAGAACCTTTCCGTTGAGCTCTTCTGCGATTTTTAGGAGCGTATAAAGCTGGTTTGTAAAAGTCTTTGTTGCGGCAACACATACCTCCTGTCCTGCCCTTATTCTGAGGTTTACATCTGATTTTCTCTCGACGGTGGAGTGGGGAACGTTTGTTATCGAAGCCACCTCTGCACCTCTTTCCAAAGAATATTCTATAGCTTCCAGAACATCTCTTGTTTCACCTGACTGGGATATAGGAATAAGAAGAGTTTCACTGTCTACACGTTCATAATTTTTAAACTCGGAGGCTATTAGAGTCTGTGCTTCTATGCCTGCTCTCTGAAGAAAATAAACACCAAGCAGCGATGCATGGTAGCTTGTTCCGGAAGCAGTGAAAATAATCTTTTTGGACTTCTTTACCTTTTTCGAAAACCTCTTTAACCTGTCCCTTTGCTCTGTTTCCAGCGATTTTTTAAGCCTTTCGATGGCTTCTGGTATTTCAAATATTTCTTTGTGCATGTAGTGGTCAAAGCCATCCTTTTGTGATTCCTTTCTGTCCCAGTCTACCTTCCTTGGCTTTTTTTCCAGCTTTTCGCCGTCTATATTTTTTACAACGAGGTCTGAACCTTCTATTCTGGCGTATTCATAGTCCCCCAAAAATATGGCTTGGTCCGTGTGGGATGAAAATGCAAATACATCGGACCCCACAAATATTTCATTGTCGTTTAAGCCGATTGCCAGAGGCGAACCATTTTTTATAGCAAAGAGGTTGTCTTTTTCTGCATCCATTAGAGTAACTGCGAAGCTTCCCTTGGCCTTTTCCATGAAGTCTTGTATTGCTCTCTCGACGCCCAAGTCCCTTGATTTTTTTTCTATGTAGTGTGCTATTACTTCTGAATCGGTTTGGGATTTAAAACTACAGCCTGTGAGTTTCTCCCTCAAGCTTTCCCAGTTTTCTACTATGCCGTTATGTACGACCGCAAACCTTTTGTTGCAACAAGTGTGAGGGTGCGCGTTTTCCTTGGATACATTTCCATGGGTTGCCCATCTTGTGTGCCCCACTCCCAGATTTCCATCCATCGTCTTCAGGTCTATGTTCCTTTGAATTTCATCGACCTGTCCGACGGCCTTTTTAACAGTCAAGCCCTTTCCGTTGGACGTAGCTATTCCAGCAGAGTCGTAACCTCTGTATTCCAGCCGTCTCAACGACTCAAAAAGTATTTCCGAAGCCTGCTTTTTACCGGAATAGGCTGTTATACCACACATACCATGTGATAAAGATGTTTAATTTATAAAATGGTTTCTAATATTTTTTTAGTATCGTTATAATTTTATTTTTAATTATTTCCGTATAATACAACTGAAAACACAATCTTGCCCTGTTTTGTCCTGTAATATATGAAAACCTTTATAAATTTTTTAATTCAACTAAAATACAGTTTTTACTTGTGGCACTATGGCAAGGCTTATCAAGGGCAAGGACGGTGATATGTATGTCAAGGACGTTAGGCTGGTAGATAGTCCTGAGAAGCTCAAGGGAATTTTCAATGAAATCAGGTGGGAAATACTCAAACTCCTTGCCGAAAGACCTAGATACCCTGCAGAAATGGCCAAAGAGCTGGGATTACATGAACAGAAGGTTTACTACCATGTAAGAAAGCTTAAGGAAAGCGGGTTAGTTGAGATGGTGGATAAGTCCGAAAGGGGAGGAGCACTTGCCAAATATTTCAAGGTCAGGGACCATGCTTTTGCATTTGAACTTCCCTTTGGAGATAAGAAACTTGCCGACTTCCCAATTCAGGAGGACAGTGAAACAACAAGAAAATTCCTTTATCCATTTATACAGAACGGCGAACTTCGGTCTAAGATAGTTGTTGGTTCTCCCGATCCACATGGCCCTCACCAAACACGTGCGAAGGACGGGCATTATGCAAATGATGTTGCCTTGTTTTTTGGGCAGTACTGTGCAGTTCCTGGTTCCTTTTCAACAAAATTAGATGTAGATGTAGTTGCAGAAAATTACTTTGACACGAATATTATCTCTGTGGGAGGTCCCCTCACCAATGTGGTTACAAACAAACTGAATAAATATCTACCAGTTAAGTTTGAATCCGAGGACTTTCCATTCAGAAAGCTTATATCAAAAAAGACAGGGAAGGAATATACCAACGATTCCGTTGGTCTTTTGGCGAAGATCGTCAACCCGGAGCACAAGGAAAAAAGAGTCCTCATAGTTGCAGGAGTGAGATATATTGGAACAAAGAGTTCTGTATTGGCACTTACGAGACATACCGAAAAGGTTCTTGAAGACTACGAGGGCGAAGACAACTGGGCCAGGGTTGTTGAGGGAAAAGACATGGACGGAGACGGGAAGATAGACGATGTTGAAATTTTAGAGTAGTTGAAGAGTGTCTTTAATTTTGTTTTTGAGTCTCGACACATCTTTTTTGTCCTTGCCTTCTATTTTTGCCCTTATTTTTGGAGACGTTCCTGAGGGCCTTATCAGACAGCTACATCCTTTTTCTGTGAACTTTATACCATCCACTTCAGATATCACCCGATAACATTCCTCTGATCTAATATATTCTTTGATCCTTCCCATCCTTTCCTTCTTTACCTTCTGGTTGGGTTGGACCGAGGTTATGTTTTCAGAGATATAGTCAGGGAGATTTCTTTTCATTTGAGGAATATCCCCGGCTACTGCAGACATCAGCAGTGATGCAAACAATCCGCTGTTGTACCAGCTATGTTCCGTTATCGCATAATGACCGTTTGGTTCGCCAAGCAGATCTGCACCTTCTTCGATGCCCCTTTCTGAAACAAATATATCTCCTACCCTTGTGTAATGTATCTTGGAATCTAACGTCTCTTCCAGCATTCCAGAAGTATCTATAGAGGCCACCGCAGTTTTGGGCTGGACTATCTTACCCAGAATGCAGAAGATCTCATCTCCGTTGATCCATTCTCCGTCCTTGTCTATTGCGAATACCCTATCTGCATCAGGATCATATCCTACTACTATCTCTGCTTCCTCGGTACTAATTTTCTCTCTAAGATGCCTTCGGTTGTCTTTCTTTGGTTCGGGTTCAAGAGACCTGTCCACGGTCTTTGAACTGTTAAGTTCAACTACATCTGCTCCCAAACCCCTCATTATTTTTGGAGCTAGGGCGGCTGCTCCGCCGTTGCAACAATCTACGATCCCCCTGGAATCTATGCCATCGAAGTATTTTTTGAAGGTCCCCATGACTTCCCTTTCATATATTTCATCGGCTTCGGGAACTTTCTTAATTTCACCTCTTCGTTCTTTACTCTCGGGTTCTTCCATATATATTTCCTTTACTCTGCCAAGGTCCCCGTTGTTGAAGCCATGTCCTTGTTCATAAAGTAGCTTGAAACCACTTCTCTTCCAGCAGTGGTGCGAGGCGGTGACCATTACAGAGGCGCCGCACCCTTTTTTGCTTCCTATTATCGAGACCTTGTCCGTGGGGCCGATTCCAACGTCGTAAACATCAATGCCCATGGAAACAGTCCCATCTACAAGAGCTTCCATGAGCTTCCTTGAACCTTCCCTTGTATCTCTTCCAACACAGACCTCTTTTGCAAGCGCCTCCTCTTTAATGTACTTACCGATGCTCTTACCCAGCCTAAAGGCGAAGTCTTCGTCTATTTCTTCTGGATATTTGCCTCTTATATCATATCTGTTAAACACTTCTGGAGTTTCCATTTTAGGCACCGAGAATGTCTCTAAGCTCTCCAAGTTCTTTTATGTGATAGTCAGGATTTCCTTCACAACTTTCATTTATCAGTACAGTTTCCATTCCCTTCTTTGTAGGTTCCAAATCTCTTCTCCAGGAGTCGCCGACCATTATCATCTCTTTGTAGTCATATCCCAATTCTTCATGAACAGCCTCATAGTATCTTTTTGATGGCTTCATCTCTCCGGTGGTTTCAGGTGTAATCATGGCCTGGAAATAGTCTTTCCAGTCGCCGAGAAAGCTGTTCAGCTTCTTCTTTAGGTTTCCCTTGAACTCGTCGCTGGCTACTACAAGGTCATACTTTGTATTCAGTCTCTCTAGAATTTCCTCTGCACCTTTCATCGTTTCCATGCTTCTCACCACTTCGTCTAAGAAAACATCGACGGACTTCTTGGCCAATTCTTCAGAATTTTCGATACCAAACTTTTCCAGAGCTCTTCTTGTAGAATAAGTCCTCCTCCTTTTTTGAGGATCCTTTGAATTCTTTACCTCCTCCAATACCTCTTTCCACACTCTTCTTATCTTTTCCGAGGGAATTCCCGTTTCCCTTTCCAGAAACTTGAACTTCGCTTCGTATCCTTTATCCGCGTCTGGTGTATATAAAGTATAATCCGCGTCGAAAATAACTACCTTTATATTTTCTTTCATTCATCCTCCTCTCTGTAGTACGTAGTATTTGACTCCACGTTCTTTTTTACAAGCTCACCCGGACCTACGAAGGAGTCCTTACCTATTCCAAGGCCAGGCATTATGTTTGCTTGGGTTCCTATTTCTGAATTATGGCCTACTACAGCACCAAATCTCCTAGTCCCTGTGTTCCTTTGCCTGCCCTTCTTTTCCAGGTAGTATTTTATTACAGGTCTCTCGTCTTCTATCCTTCTTCCTCTGTTTGCGAAGACAGTTCCTGCTCCTACTCTACAGTTCCTTCCGAGTATACAGTCTCCAAGGAAGGTTTGATGTATTTTTGTTCCTTCCTGTACTATACTTCCCCTGACCTCGGAGTTTGCGCCGATTACTACGTTGTTCTCCAGGTTTGTGTGATCCCTTACGATGGAGTTGTTTCCTATAACGCAGCCGTCTCCTATATAACATGGGCCCCGGATTACGGCGTTTTCAAATATCTTTACGTTGTCTCCTATCCAGACCCTTCCTTCGACTTTAGCACTTTCATCTATCTCAGCGTTTTTGCTCACACGTCCTTCCATTTCCTCAAAGAGCCTTTCTGTAACTTCAAACAGATCCCAGGGGTACTTTATAGAACTTGTTTTCTTCTCTGTTTTGACAGCCCGGACCTCATCCTCATCCATGTAAAGCTGCATTGCGTGCTCCAGTTGATGATCATGTGTTTCCGTCCTTTCTAGGTATTCGAAGAAGTTTGGAGGAAATAGGTATAGTCCCACGGCCTTCATATTTGACGGTGCTTCCCCCCTCTTGGGTTTCTCTACGATTTTTTCTACCCTATCTTCTTCTAGTCCGAGGATACCGTACTTCCAAGGCTTCTTGGTTTTCGAAGTAAGAAGCACCATTCCTGCCCCTGTTTTTTCACTTTTTTCTGTCATCTTGTTTACGAATTCCGGCGCATTTTCCCTGTAGGGATTTAGAACGAAGAACTGTTCCTCTATCAGATTCCTGGCCTGTTTTAGTGCGTTTCCAGTTCCCTTCGGTTTCTCTTGAACAACGTATTCTACACTCAGTCCGGAAACAGTATTCCCGAGTTTTTTCTCTATATCTCTCTCCGGTCCTTGGACCACCACCAGGTCCTTTATCTTTGAATTGTTGAGATTTTCTATAGTGTGCTCTATAATAGAATTGCCTCTTATTTTAAGAAGAGATTTGTGTTCATCCACACCCAGCGGCCAGAACCTACTGGATTTTCCTGCTGCCAAGACAACGGCTTGCATACTGGAAGTTTATATCTATCATGTTTATAAAATCCATCTAAAAGAAAGATTATAATTGATCCGTTGTCTTGGTAGACTATTTGTCTATACCTATTTTCTCTGCATTCTTATCGGCTATTTCCTGCAGTTGTTTTATGATTTCTTCGCCACCTTCCTTTTTGAAAAGGTGTTTGAACCTTCCCTGTTCCTTGAGGTATTCTTCCACAGGTTTTCTGTCCTCTAGCTCTTTGACCCTTGTTATTTTACCTTTTTCCATCTCATATATTGGATAGAGACCGGTCTCAACTGCAAGTCTTGCGATCTTTATTGATTTGGCGGACTCATGCCTCCAGCCTCTCGGACACGGCGCAAACACCTGTATGTATTTTGGACCTTCGATTTCAAGCGCCTTCTTTACCTTTCTTTTGAAGTCCTCAGGATATGCAACACTTGCCGTGGCCACGTATTCGAGCCCATGTGCAGCAG
>PWFY01000032.1 GCA_003554235.1 Candidatus Aenigmatarchaeota archaeon | reverse complement strand
TCTAGTTATCCTTTTTGCATATTTTTCTCCATATTTTTCCTTTGCCTTCTTTATGTCCTGCATAGCCTTTGTATTGAACTGAACATCTGTCAGAACATTACCTTCTATGGCTTCTTTGAAGTCTGAAAGCACCTGTGAACACATTATTATACCTATTCCCCACTTCCTGAACTCACGGCAAGCTCTTTCCAAGGCTACATAACCCCCTTTACCACCATATTTTTCAAGTAGGCGGTGTACTTCATCGAATACTACTACCATTTTAAGGTCTTCGCTTTCTTCCCAGTTGACATCGAACATCGAGTCTATTATATTTCTGACAGCACTGTCGAACTCTTCTATTGTAAGATCGTGTAGTGTGAAAACCGTTATCTCACCTTCCTTCATAAGCTCTTCGAAGTCTATGTCCTTTTCAGGATCGTCCATTTTATGTATCATTCCAGGGTAACTCTTCCTTCTATTTTTGTCCATATTCAGTTTACTATAGTATTTTAGCAGGTCTTCGTCTTCACATGGTTTGACAAACCCTGTCCATTGTGCTGTTGGGTCGAAAACTACAACTGGTATGTCCTTTTCCAAGGCCTCTTCAGCAAAAATAGAAGCACCGACGGATTTTCCAGCCCCTGTGGCTCCTGCAACCAGAACATGGGTTTTGAGGTCGTCTGGGTTAAAGTAGGCTCTTTTATTTTTAGCTGCCAGTTTTCCTATCCAAAACGAGTCTTCTGTTTTTTGAGGTATGCTTGAATAGTCGACAGGAAAGAGATAGCGTTGTTTTTCTTCTTTTTCCTCCTGCAGTTCTTTGTATTTCTCCCTGACCCTGAAGCTACCTATTATCATTACTATTATTGCTATGGGTACTCCTAGAAACAGAAGTATCTGTCCTGCAGTGGTTGCCCAGAACGGTTGCATAACTTGGAACATTGCCATATCCCTCACAGCCCTGTTGTTGAACTCAGCCCAGACCTCTAGCCTGTAGTTGCCTACTTCCATGTCTTCCGGAAGCGGTACTTCCTTTATGTCGCTGTAGGCTTCCTCAAAACTTATGTTTTCTCTATGCTCACCTACGGTTTTGTTGCCCTCTAGGTCCTTGGCCAAATACACGAGGCCTACATCAAACTTATCATTGGTGCCCTGTCCTTTTAACTCTAACCTAACCGTTAGATTGTCACCTACGTCTATACGGGGCTGTATTATTTCTATATCCAAAACAAGTTCATCATCGGCTTCTTCAAAAACCTCTATTTCAAAGGGCATGCTCCTCTCTCTTCCATCCGATTCAAGTATCAGATTGTGTGAATAGGAACCGGACTCAACTTCTTCATCCAGTTCTAAATTAAGTCCGAAAGTATCAGATCTACCACCATCGATTTCAACTGTATCATTTTCAAATGTGAAGTATTCCTCCAAGCCACCGTAAACCGACATATTTACCTCTATTTTTTCTCCAATTTCGTTTGTCAACATTATCCAGTAGCCTCTGGATTCACCTACAAGCAAGCGGTCATCATCCAGATTTGTATCGTAATCGAAGGGGAAGGGATCATCTTCTTCGGGTAGCTCACCAATGCCATTCCCACCACCTCCACCGTTTCCATTTCCATCTTCTTCTTTGGCTTCCCTTACGATTATATACAAACTGCCAGCATATGGTTCAAAGCTCATAATATTGTCTCTGTGGTGAACTTCCGTATCGAGGATATTCATCTCTTCGCTTTCACAGTATCTTTTCTCAATGTTCCAGTCAGGACATTCAAGAACCTTGTGGCTCCTGTTTTCGGGATCAAATATGCCAGGGTAACTGACGTTGAAGATTGTATGATCGGGTTCGTCTAGGTAAGGTGCTCTTTCAACGGCTATCGCATTTACACCATCAACTATGTGATCATCGTCATAGTTACCAGGTGTTTTAATTGCAAGTTCGTCTTCTATTTCCTTGTCTGATAGGTTTAAGGCGTCGAAACTTAGCGGCTCTTCTAATATCTCCGAGTCTTTCTGTTGGTAGAATGAATCGTTGGCATCGAGGCCTTTAAACATTATATCATAATCAAATACTTCTATTCCTAGGTCGTATTCCCTCTTGTGTATTTCCCTTTCGAAATGCCCAGCTCCGGTCCATTCATGTATTATTATATCATGTCTGTCCGGTCTGTACCATTTGAAGTCTGCCTCTATCTCCTTTCCCAGGGGATCCGTCATGTTCATCGATACGTCCATGGGTTCGTAGACGCTGAACCAGCCTTTTGTACTGTTTACCTGTCCACCATAGGCACTTTCGTTTAACGTATTACCTTCCGGGTCCTTGATTTTACCCGTATCATTGGCCCAGACTGTTATGTCGTAGTCGCCAACTGGGAAGGCTTCGTTTTCGTATACGAAGGTGTATATATCCCCGTCTGTTTCATCCGGTTTTAGTCCTTCCACATCCAGTTCATCGGTTCCATTGTAGTCTATGTTCATCCAGGATTCGTTCACACCAGTGTTGTCGGTTATATCTACCTCTATCTCAATTTCTTCGCCGGCTTCGCTATATTCTACTGAATCCACTCTTACTTTGGAGAAACTCGGTGGTATAACATCGTAGTATATTACAGAGTCCTCCCTCCTGGCCTGTGATGATATATTTTTTTCAATTTCCGTGACTTCAACAAAGATGTCGTTGATTATTGGGTTTCCTTGTATCTCTGGCGCTGTGCAGTTTATTTTCCATAGATCTTCCGTCTTGTTGCCTGTTGTTTTGCATCTATAACTATCGCCAATTTCCCCTACTTCAATGCCTATATCATAACCTTCTGTGTCTTCAACCGGTGTTTTGTCTTTGGTGACGTTTGCATGTACTGTGATCCTATCACTGGAGTTTAGTGGACCCGCGAATTCTCCTTCGCCTACATCTTCTCCACCGTAAACATCCTTTATGTCAACGGTCAGGGGAACCACTTCCAGCATAACTGTGGTGTTGAGTTCCGACGGAGATTTGCCATCAAGGTTTTCTATACTTATATTTACTCTGTGGACACCTTCCTCATATTCATCATTTTGTGGACTGTGATACACCCTAACCTTCTCCGAAGTCCCATTTCCCACTTCCAGGCCATCTTCTTCTATGTGTATGTAGTCTGTTCCATTGCCTGATCTTTCCATACTGAAAGACTGGTTAATGTCAAGGTTGTTTGTTATCTCTATATGACCTATGGTATCAGGTTCTTGGCCCGTTCCTATACTCGTATTCATATGTCTTGGTTTTCTGTACCAATCAGGCATATCTACTGTTAGATTCAATGGAACGGTTTCAGAGCATTTATCCATAGGTTCGCACTCGGAGCCTGTTGCGTTTGCGGTTATATTACCAAGAAACGTTCCACCCTCTTCTATTGGTATACTCCCCCATAACCCAACTGTTTCGTTTTCTGCTTTTTCTATTGTTTCCAGGCCGCTTGTGTTTTTTATATCTGTAAGATCGGAATGGTTGAAACCAAACCAATCGTTTAGGTCATCGGAATCCTGTCCTGTGATATTCATGGTTACGTTCTCCAGTTCTGTGTTACCAAAGGCATCTACTGTGAAGTTGGTTATTTCACCTTCGAATCCAGCCGATACCGCGGCGGTTATATTGGACTCCAGTATTTTAATCTTTGTATTGTTTTCTACTGTTGTGGAGGTTTTATTTACAGTGTAGTCCAAGCTCCCATCTTCATTGATCCAAGTCGAGTTTATTTTTATCTCTCCGTCGGTGGCATCCGCTTCCTGTGTAATATTTACACCCAAAATTTCAGAACAGTTTTCTCCTATTCCAATACTTTCACATTCCATCTCTTCGATATGAAAACCATCTGGATTCTCTATATCTATCTGAGGCGATAGCATGGTACCATCTCCCGTATTGTTCATGGTTACGCTGAGTCCGAAGGTGTAGTTACTTAACCTCGTTATATTTTCAGCGATGACGTTTGTAGGCTCTACAGAAAGATTGCCCTCTGTGTTTCCATCTCTTACAGTGTAGGATACTGTTTTTTCGTTGTCTTCGCTTGCATTGTAGAAGGCGTCCCAGTCGTCCTTTATTTTACATGTGAGGTTGTAGGTTTTATCTTCTTGGGCTTCAGGGGTTGTCAAGTTGAAGAGGGATGTGCCTTCCCTTCCTGTTTCCCTTTCATATACAAATTCCGTGTCGTTATGAAGCTCTACATTATGTTTCAGAGCAGGGACATTGTTGTGCTTTTCATATACCAGGCAGCTTGTTGTTATATTTTCCTCTGCTGCACAGATCCACTTACCTTCTCCTTCCTTTTCACTGTACCAACATGCGTCAGAGATTATGTCTGCATCTTCTACCCTGGACCATCCGTGTAGCCGGAAGTCTGTGAAATCAGTCCCATCTATATATTTTTCACCAAATGCCCTTGCTGAGATCCTTCTGATTCCAACATCTCTTTCTTCTTCCAGGCTCCAGTTGTAGGCCCTGTCTGTTGTTATATTGTCTGCATGGTAGGAGTCCCTTTCTAAACTTCCCCCACTGTGGTAGTTTTTGCAGCTTTCTCCGTCTTCGGAGATACATATATAGTCTATCTCAAGATGTCCATAGTGTCTTTCGTGGAGACCTTCTTCTGTGTTGTATATCTCCACGGAAACATTTTCTATCTCACTCCCTGGGTTCCATTTGGTCATATTCCAGAAATCAGGCCTTTCTTCTCTGGAGGATATGTGATCAAGACCCAGTTCTTTTCCATGGTTTCCTGCAATAATCTTTGCATAGTCATCTGTTTCGTTGTAGCTTCCCCATGCCCTGTACTGCATGATTATACTGCCTGAAAAATTTCTTGGAAGTTGCTGTTCTATACTTACAGTTTTACCTTCTTCGGCCCTCATATACAAGGACTTGTTACCCTTCTTGCTTTCGTTTGATATTGAATGACTTTTTTCATCATTACCGTAATCAATGATTTCAGGTTCCCAGCCATCGAGGTGTCCTCCTTCAAAACCGCCGTTCCTAATGAAGTTATAGGTTTCCTCGGGCTGTGGGTTGGTTGTGTTCCATGCTAGCCTATACGTTCCCGATCCCTTCGGTTCTAGGTCTACAGGGAAGACTATTTCCATGTGACCATCTATATGCTCCCTAGAGTAGTTTAACTCCACCATGGATTCATTGGTCCATGGTCTGACATCCACAGGAATTCCCTTCCCTTCGTGAAATACATTTGTTTCGTTTACCTCAAGTCTTTCCAAGTCTATTCCAAGATCTTCTAGATAGCTTCCTTGTATTGTATACGGTTCTCCATCTCTTTCCAATCCTTCGTCTTCCTCGAGCGTTAGTTCCACCCACATATCGTGGAGTATCTCCCATGTTACGTCGCCGTAATCCAGGTCTCCTGGAGCAGTATTCCCACAGTTGTCCCAAACGGTGCTGTTTAGTTCTATAGTGCTGTTCGTGAAGTAAAGATCGTTTGTAACAGGCCTTTCTATATTGGTCGTAAGACTGTCCCATATTTCTACTTCATAGGAATCACTGTCATTTATAACTGTATAGAACTCTTTGTCCTCGCCGTCATCTGTTTTTAAATTTGTCTCAATAGTTTCATTGCTTATATCCAAGTTGCAGCCTGGATTCAATTCAACAGAACAAAAGCCACTCTTATCTGTTTCTCCTTCCCCATCCGAACCACCGATTTCAAAGTCGCATATGTAGTTTTCAAGGTTCACGTTTCTTTTGAAGCTGTCCACCAACTGTGCTGAAAATGTCTCACTTTGGTTTCTAAAAACAATAGATCCTTCTTCTGGTTCGAGAAGGTCTATATTGAGAAATCCGTGTATATCTATGTTTAACTCGGAGGTGTTTTCTTCCTTGTAGTATTCGTCATTGAATATACCTGCCTTCCATTTCTGTTCACCAACGGTGTATTTTTCATCAGGTTTAAAGGTTAGATTTGCATACCCCGAATCAGTTTCTTCGGAATATTCGCTCCAGTTTCCATTTCCATTGTCAATCCAGAAACTGACGCTTACGCTTTCATTTACAAGTTTTCCTTCATTCGTATCGTTTACCTTTACAACAAGTTCTGTTTCTTCTGTTCTGTTTACCTCTGTGTTGTTTCCCTTGACATGTACGATTTCTGCATGCCGTCTTTTGCCAACAGGCCCCTGTTCTTCCGTTTTTTCGGGGCTGTGGAACTTTCCTCCGTCTTCATCATGGTCGAAATATTCAAATCTGAATTTATTTTCCCCTGCCCAACTACTGTTTGAACCCAGTTTAAACTCTATCTTTTCTGGTTTATCCCCACCCAAGGTAACCATTTTTTCTTCTTTTTCTATCCATTCATTCATCTGATTCGGTTTTATCCATAGAGTTACATTTGCATTGTGTCCTTCTTCGCCACTTACGTTTGCCGAGAATGTGAAGTTTTCTCCCCAGTAGTCTTCTTCGGGGGCGACGGTAAGGTTTGAAACCTCGGGTTTCTCTATTGTGTAACCACCGGCCATGTACCTTGCAGAAGAAGTGTTTGGTTGCTTCCATTCAAATACACGGTTTCCGTCGTCTGAATCCTTGCATACGTAAAATCCTTTTATATTTTCAAATCCATCGCTGCAGTTTCTTTTTGGTGTGATATTTTTCTTGTCTTCCCCCCACTCCACCATCAAAAACTCCCTTCCAACCACATCTTCATAGTCAATTGTTACGTTTGCCGTTACATTTCTAAAGTCTTCGTCGTATTTGTTCCAGATGGTTAGGTTTCTTCTCTGTGTATAGTTGTCCTTGTCAGTTGTTTCCCACAAATCGGACTGGTTCATTAGCACGGGCTTGTCCGAAGACATGGTACCATTTTCCCAGAACAACACTGAGGGCATATCCTTTCCTCCGTCGCTGTAAAGAGTGAAATCATCAATCGGGCATACCCCATGCTCCCCAATGTACTGTGTTCCATTGAAGTCACATATCCCTGAATTCGGGTCCAGCTTTATGTCCTCGATGATAACATCCACTGCCGGATCTTCCTCAAAGTTCAGCTTTATTGATTCGTTACCAACGGATTCGTTGACGTAGATATCACTGGTCCTGGACCACTTGCCTTCGACCTCTTCCTTGGCAATTAGGTCGGAAGCATTGTAAGTGTATGTTACATTGAGCCCATAAGCACCCAGTCTTCCTTCATGTTCTGACTCAAAGTCTATTGGTATATTACAGAGATCTTGTTCGTCGGGAGCACAGGCCTTTATATTGTTATTTATCCCCTTTTCAATTCCTTGGACTGTGGTATTCTCTCTTAGAACTCCATCATAGGTCCATTTAACATTGCCTGAGCCTACAGACAGATTAATTGGGAAATACTGGGAGTTGAAAGCATAAATGCTGTGTTCACCGGACACTATTTCAGATCCAGATATATCTGTAAGATCGTCCACAACTACTGTGTTTATTTCTTCTTCTGCCTCGAACTTCCATTCCAAATCACCCCCATAGTTCAGAACCCTTATTTTTTCATCCTCGGATCCCGCAACCACTTCATTTTTTTCTTCAAGATCACCTTCTCGTATTACATTTCCAATAGAAACGCTGAAAACATTTTTGTCAGCTGGAAACTCCCAGACTACTTCCGCACCGTTTTGATCATCCGGCTCCAACAACGTGATGTTTTCATCGGAGCCAACAGCTATTTCATTTCCACCTGAACCGGTCACGTTTCCTATATC
Organism: Candidatus Aenigmatarchaeota archaeon; assembly: GCA_003554235.1. Taxonomy (GTDB): domain Archaea; phylum Aenigmatarchaeota; class Aenigmatarchaeia; order PWEA01; family PWEA01; genus PWEA01. Next base: position 441 of record PWFY01000032.1, on the reverse strand, counting down.
TAATCCCCTTATAGTCGTATCCAGATTCTTGCTCCATGCTTTATGGCCTGTTTGGTTTAAAACGTATAACTTGTCTGCGCCTACCACTATTTTTTCGTCGTTATCAGAGCCTATTTTTCCCAGAGCAACCGTTCGTACAGTGTCTTCTGTAGTAAATTTGTTTACCTCTTCAAGGTTGTTGTCGAGAAAAAATAGAGTATTTCCTGCTCCTGCTAGTACCTTTACATCACCTTCAAGTTCTACGATCTCAACAACACGAACATCGTTCTCAAGATCCACTGATTTGGTTATGTTGGGGCCTGTAATTATGTCTTCGATTAGATGCAGTTCTCCCTCGTCATCGCCAGCTACAACTTGATTTTCATCGGTTACTTGTCCTATGGCTGTGTCTCTAATCAATTCCCCAATTTCATCGAATCCTCCGATTTCTTCACCAGTTGT
>PWFY01000085.1 GCA_003554235.1 Candidatus Aenigmatarchaeota archaeon | reverse complement strand
CCCCCAACGACCTAATCCACCGCAGTCCCATCCTCAGGCGTCGGAACATTTCAGAGAGGGGACATTCCAGTACCTCTCTCCTATCAGGTATTAGTCCCAGTTTCCCAGGGTTATCCCTGTCCTAAGGGTAGGTTGACTACGTGTTACTGAGCCGTTCGCCGGGCGGAAACCACCCTCGGCTCACATGGCTAAATCGAATCCCGATAGCGGTGACCTCCGGCAGGATCAACCGGAATTAGGAGTTGAAAAGCAAAGCTTTTCTTTCCTCCACGTCACACCAACTACAATTGGTCTTCGGGTTTCCAATATCAGAAGAGAATTTGCTCTCTTCCTCATCATCTATGCGTGCCTGGAATTTGGGTCATAGCTGGACAAGCGTCCAATGCTCAGATACGCCGACACGCCTTAACAGCGTAAAACAATTCAAAGTGAGGTTTAAATATCTTACGGCAACCTCACCCAAAACCGCGCAAGCAACTATTTAACATCGGAACTATTTAAAGGTAAAATAGAAGGGCCGGGACCGAGATTCGAACCCGGGCTAGGAGCTCCACAGGCTCCCGTGCTAACCGCTACACCATCCCGGCCATGTGTAGTTAACCAACTTTCTCAACTACTTTGTCTAAACTTATTAACCTTTCCTCACCAGATTCCATCTCCTTTACAGTTACCTTGTTCTCCTTAAGATCCCTTTTACCGACTATTATCACCTTCTCAGCTCCTATGTAATTTGCGTAGTTAAGCTGTGCTGATACATTTCTGTTCTTCAGGTCTGTTTCAACTTTAAGGTTTTTCTTTCTTAGTTGCTTTACTATCTCTGTGGCTTCTTTCCTCGCATCCTTCGACACAGGAAGTACATAAACGTCTGTTTTCAGCTCTTCCTCAGGCCATACCCCCTCTCTCTTCATAAGTTCTTCAATGACCGCATCCCCTATTGCAAAACCGACTGCAGGAACCCCCTTCCCACCAAAGAGCTCTACGAGTTTATCATATCTCCCACCTCCACATATCGCCCTTAGTTCTCCCTTCTTATCGAAGACCTCGAAGACCAGTCCTGTATAATAGTCGAGGCCCCGGACTATAGACATGTCCAGGCTTACAACTTCCAGAACACCATAACTATCAAGCATCTCCACCAACTCCTTCATCCTCTCGAGCTCTTCCTCCGCTTCACCGGATACCAGTTCCTCCAGGTCATCTATTTTTTCATCCAGAGGACCGTTTATACTTACGATTTCATCTATCCATTTGGCCTTTTTTTCTCCAATACCGGCATTTTCTAACTCGGTGAAAAACTCTGCACGGGATAGTTTCTCTCTCTCGTCTATAACCTCCATGACGTTTCTCTTGTTTTCTATATCTTCCTTGTCCAGTACTTTTTCCATGAGATTTCTATCATTTATCAGTATCTCTACCACATTTCCGACGCCTAGTTCTCTCATCGTTTCAGCAAGAACTGCTATTATTTCTGCGTCGGCTTCCACAGAATCGGCACCGAATATATCTACATCCGTTTGATAGAACTCCCGCAATCTTCCTCTTTGTGTTTGTTCGTACCTCCATCGCTTTGACGTGGAGTACCATTTCATGGGCTGGTTCAAGGACTTTTCAACAGCAAGGACTCTGGCACGGGAAGGCGTTTGTTCTGGGATCAGTGTGACCTTTCTACCTCCCTTGTCTTCGAAGGAGTAGGTCTGGTCCACCAACTCCTCACCACTCTTCACTTCAAAGAGCTTCATCCTTTCCAACGAAGGAAGATCTACCTCTCTGAAACCAAATCTCTGTGCAACCTCTTCAATCCTCCGGAGAACTTCTCTCCGCGCAGCCATTTCCTCGGGCAAGAAGTCACGGAAGCCCTTGAGACTTTTGAACTTCATAGAAAGTATCTTTTGTTTTAACAATTAAATATGCTGGCATCAGAACTTTCTTATACAAGGTCGTCTATCCTTATGTTCTTTTTGTCCTTGCTAAAAGCCGAAGGAAGATATATATAATATTCACCTTCCTTCATTTCAACGATAAGCGGTACCTCTTCGAGAAGCTTCCTGAGGTTTATTTCATAAACACCCGGCTCCTTTACCTTTATAGATTCCAGATCGAACTCCATGGCTTCGCGTATCCTTTTCTTGACCTCCTCCTCTTCCTCCAGGCTTTCCATCAACTCCTCCACGTCTTTTACTATTTCCCCTCTCTTTTCGTCATCTATTTTCTCCCCCTCTTCAAAAACAAACAGTTTCTGGCCACAGTTGCTACATCCTTCCATAAGCTCCTGGGAGTCTTCGTCTAGAACTTTACCGCAGTTCAAGCATTTATGTGGCATTTAATCACTCCAGTTTTGCTATCATAGATATAGCGTCCTTGTCTTCCTTGACCTTCTCCATTATATCAGATGAACCCACGATCAAAAGACCATCCTTCCTTTCCCTTCCTGTCAGACCGGCGATTACCCTATCCAACAGGTTTTCTCTTGAATCAAATCCTGAAAACTCTATACCAGGAAAGTCTTCATCACATTCCTCCATGGACTTCTCTATGAGCTGTGCCTTTTCCTCTGCGCTCAATGCTTCCTCAAGGACCAGTATGTTTTCGTCCTTTACACTGTCCATTATCAGATTGAGCTTCTCTTCAAAGGCCTTTTTCTGGAGCCTGACTTGTGAAAGGAACTCAATCTTTACGCCGTTTTTCTTTTTCTTTGCCATTTTACATCAAACACATTCTATAATTTTTTTGTAAAGTTCTCCCATGTTTTCATTTTCCTTTGCTGAAATCTTAGCGAAGTTGTACTGGGGAAACGCGTCCTTTATGCTTTCAGGCTCTGAATCATCTAGATCGATCTTGTTTGCTACAAGTATTATTGGGATGTCTTTTGCTTCAAGGTTGCCAAGTATTGTAACGTTTACCTGGGTGTATGGATCTTCTGCTGAGTCGAAAACAACCATCACTGCATCCACCTTGTCTAGCCATTTTATGGCCTCTACAACACCCTTTGTGGCTTCTTTGCTTCTTACCTTGGCTTCTTCCTCATCGATGCCATGTTCTACGAACTCTTTGTAGTCTACCTTTGTTGAGATTCCAGGCATGTCGAGAAGGTTCATAGAAATTTCTTTGCCGTCGCTCTGCATAGAAACCTTTTCCTTCTTTTTTACTTCTCTGGTTTCATGGGGTACTTCTGAGACACTACCCAGTTCCTCGCCTGTAAACTCCTTGGAAATCCTGTTTGCAAGTGTGGTTTTTCCGGTGTTAGGTGGTCCGTATATGCCGAGTTTTATCTGGTCTTTCTTCCCAAAAAGTCCCGTTAAAAATTTCTTTAGCTTGCCGAACATAACTACCAGAAATAAATTCTCAGTGAAAATATAAAAGTGTTCGCACCGGAGAACTGCCACCTTACTCCGAGGTCAGAATTCTACAGTCGGCCATATCTGTTCCTTCTACTTCGACGACCATGCACGTCTTATTTTCCGAACCAGCGCCGGTTGCACTCCCCGGATTCAGAAGTACTACGCCGTCTTTTTCGGTTCTGTATGGTTTGTGGGTATGTCCCGTGACTAGGACATCTGCTCCCACCAGCTCTGCGGCTTCGACCAGTTCGTCGATTTCTCCCTCCTCGTCCTTTCCAGCTCTTGTTTCCTTGTTTCCTGTTTTTATGTGTTCCAGTTGATGGCCATGAATCACACCGAACTTCATACCCTCGACCATGACAAGATCCTGCTCGGGGAGATCGATATAGTCTTCTTCTCCACAAACAATCCTAACCTCTGCAAGTTCAAAAAGACGGTCTAGAACCCTACCTTCAGTTAGATCTCCTGTGCAGATTACAAGATCGCAGTTCGCTGCTTCCTCGGCAAACTCTTCGGGAAAATCATCTGCTTTCTCGGGTATATGTGTGTCGCCTATCAACAAGACTTTCATAACTTACTAACTAACTTCTGAAACCTTTTAAATTCACATGTCAAATATTATAGTTGTATGAAATGGCTCAAGGAATGGGGGACCAAGACCAGGGAAATTATAGCTAGCCCAAAAGGCTTCTACGAGCAAATAGACAGAAAAGATAACTATTCATACCCTGTCAAGTTTGCAGTGACATCAGGTATCGTTGCAGCTCTTCTTATCTTTATAGTACAGGAGTTACAGATTTTACTTCCATGGACAGATGTCCCTGCTATGGGAGTTACGGGCGTTGTGAGTCTCGCCATATTTTTAGCTACCGGAATGGTTGGCGGTACTTTAGGTCTTTTCCTGAACTCCGCTTTTGTTCATATTTTCGTTAAGATTTTCGGATTCAAAGGTTTCGAAAAGACAACGGAAGCCGTTTCCTATCCGACTTCTATAGGAGCTGTATTCGGTTGGATTCCGCTTGTGAACTTTCTGGCATTTTTTTATATAATGTATGCTGAAATAAGAGGAATAGAAAACTTCCATGATATGGGACTCAAAAAAGCAACGGCTTCAGTTATACTGAGCTTTTTGCTTGCAGGCCTGTTATTATTCTTATTATTATTTTTACCTCTCTTTTTCTTTGGCGCTGAGACTGTTGCGCCGGCCATGGAAACAGGTGCAGAAGCTCCTTTGGAGGTTATTTTCTAGGAACCTGTTACCTTATTAGAACTAGAACCCACCAAATCCTTTCATCATCCTTTGGATATTCCCCTTCATTCCCCTTTTCTGTCCCTTGAACATATCCATTGCCTTTTTTGACTGTCTGTAAAGTTTTATGAGCTCCGAAACATCTTCTACATCGGTCCCCGAGCCCTCTGAAATCCTTCTTTTTCTGGAGGCGTTTATAACACTTGGATCCTCCCTTTCTTCGGGGGTCATGGAGTCTATTATATAGTTGTACCTCTTCATTTTTTCTTCCTGCATATCTATAATACCATCGGGGAGTTTTGATTTGCTGAGGCCGGGTATTTTACCCATAACCTCTTCCAGGGACCCCATAGACTGTACCTGTTCCATCTGGCTTTGGAAATCATTCAACGTGAACTCACCCTCCATTATTTTTTTTGCCTGCTCCTCTGCTTCGTCTTCGTCCACCCTTTCCAACAGACCTTCCAGGTCGCCATATCCTATAAGCTGTGATACAAAACGCTCCGGGTCGTACCTTTCAAGATCCTCCAACCCTTCGCCTGTGCCTATGAACTTAACGTTGGCTCCTGTGGCTGCACAGGCAGACAAAGCTCCACCACCCTTTGCGGTGCTGTCCATCTTTGTTACTATAACACCTGTTATGTTCAACTCTTCCTGGAACTGCCTTGCCTGTTTTCCGGCCTGTTGTCCCATGTCTGCAGGTATTACAAGAAATCTTTCATCAGGCTCCAATATCTCGTCAAGCTTTGTTATCTCTTCCACCATATCATCGTTCAGGGCATCTCTACCAGAGGAGTCTACAATTATTACCTCTCCTTCAACCTCATCGAGGGCATCCTTGAGTACCCTTGCAGAGTCTTCCTCTTCTTCATCACCATATACTTTGACTTCAATTTGGTCGCCTATCTGTCTTAACTGATCGTAGGCTGCCTCCCTGTATGTATCACAGGCAACAAGGGCAGGTTTCAGCCCCCGGTTTCTGTAGAACCTTGCGATCTTGCCGGCTGTGGTAGTTTTTCCTGCTCCAAATGTTCCCGTCAAAAGAATCTTACTTTTTTGCAAAGGGATCTCTGCTTTCTCCCTGCCCAGGAACTTAACCAGTTCTTCGTATACTATGTTTACTACATGTTCTTTTTGTGTGAGTCCTTCTTGGGGATCCTCTGTCAGTGCCCTCTTTTTTATTGATTCTGTTAAATCAAACACAAGCTCTACATCTACATCCGACCTGAGAAGTGCACGTTGTATGTCTTTGCACGCTTCCTTGACTGCCGCCTTGTCCACTATACTCTTTCCTCTAAGCTTGTCGACTGCATTCTGAATTCCGGAAGATAGGCCGTTTAGCACCATACCCTAACCTTTAGACCTTTCAAACTTAAAAATATCGCTCCACCGTGAAATTTTAAATAAAACCTCTACAAACCCTAAACATGCTGGCAGAGCTCATTGAAGGCTTATATTTGGAACTTGAGACGTACCAGCTTTACGCTCTGTTCTTTGTTCTTGGTTCTTTGGCCGTTTCTTCGATAAGCGATCTCAAGAAGACGGCAGCGCAGAAGGAGTTTTTTCATTTCTGGCTCCTTTTTACTGGCATAATGTTTCTGGCAGACCTTTACCCAAAGCTTGCCAGTGGGTTTTCTCTTTTGTTTTGGATGAAATGGGGGCTTATAGTTGTCTTTTCCCTCCTCTCATGGCGCAAAACAGGTTTCGTATTCAAGCTAGCTAGAATGGATGTGGCTGCAGTTGCGGCGGTATCCACGCTTTTCAACTTCTATACGTTGGTGGTATTTTATATACTTCTGAAGATAGTTTCGCTTGTGTTGAGGCCTCTTTTGAGTAGAGGAGACAGATATCCGTTTCTGCCCGTTGTTTTCTGTACAGCAAGTATAGTTGTTTTGACCAACCTATACTTTATTTAGTTCTATGAGAAATATCAAGCATGAAGGCCGTGGGGCTGGACCTTGCAGGGAAGCAGGAGAACGATACAGGATTCTGTCTTATAGATAATTCAAATGTTAAAACTCTGACCCTGGGTTCGGATATTGAGATACTTGAGCTGATAAAGGGGGCGGATCCGGATGTCATAGCCGTGGATGCACCTCTTAGTTTTCCCAAAGAGGGAATGTATAGAGAATGTGACGATAAACTAAGGAAACGGGGGTACGATATACTTTCACCAAACTATCCTGGGATGCGAGTTCTTGTCAACCGGGCACGTTCCCTTGTAAGCAAGCTCGAACGAACTGATGGTTTTGAAATTATAGAGACCTCTTCTGATGTCTCAGAGGACATTCTTCCTGTGAAAAGAACTGGGGATATGACAGACGATGAATTCGAGGCCTTTGTCTGTGCACTGACGGCCGTAAAATACTTACAGGACGACTACGAAAACTTGGGTGGGATGATAGTTCCCGTGGATTCACCATGAATGAATTTTTCAAAGACATAAAGGTCGTTATTGTTTTGTTGTTTGCTCTAGTCCTCATTCTAATCTACTCTTTGCCTTCCAACGGAGAGATCCAAGAAATACCTTTTGAGGAAGAGGGTTATATAGAAGTTGAAGTTTTGTTGTACCATAATAATCTTCGACTTCTTTATGACTGCAGTGCTATAGATATGGGTGTTTCTCCTGAACAGGCCAGGTCTATAGAACATGGGATAAAAGGTGAGCTATGGGAGAGGCCGGGAAGCCATGATCTGATAAATGACATCCTTGAGGGCTATAATGTAAATGTTTTAATGGCAAGGGTCCATGATCTCAGGGATAGAGCATATATAGCCGATCTCTTTCTCCAGAAGAGGGAGGCAATTTACAGACTTGACTCAAGACCTAGCGATGCAGTGGCTATAGCCCTCCGTGCAGGGGCTCCTGTAGAAGTACACAGGGACCTTGTTGATGAGCATGCTACCGAAGTATGTTAAGTGGCGGGCCTGTCGGGATTTGAACCCGAGATCTGTTGGTCCGCAACCAACTGTCCTGTCCAGACTAGACCACAGGCCCTGTATTTTTTTTGTGGGATAGGTTTAAACTATTGTAAAGTAAACCTAGTCTTTCTTCTTGAAGAACAGCCAGTTTTCGGGCTCCTCCTCGGGTTTGAAGCGCACAAGCACGTACTCACCGTTCAACTTCTCGCCGTCTATATCGACCACGATCTTATTATCCTTCCAGCTCACGGCTCCATAACTTCCCTTGTCCCACAGCTCAACAGTCCCGGCTCCGTATTTACCTTCCTCTATTTCACCTTCGAAGAAGGCATAGTCAAGGTCATGGTCCTCTACCTGTATAGCAAGTCTCTTGTTTCCAGGCTCCGTCGGCGGTTCCTTCGGGACGGCCCAGCTCTTCAGAACCCCATCCTTCTCTAGACGCAGGTCATAATGAAGCTGTGAAGCATCATGTTTTTGAACGGAGTATATCTTTTCCTCTTTGCTCATTCCAGTTCAACCTCCTTGGAGCGCCAGGTTCCGTGAAGATTGCAACGCTCGAATGCGACCAGGGGATGTTTGTGTTCTGGATTAACTACAAACGTAGCTTCAGGGTCTGTGCGTCCGGAGGCGAAGTAAGCTCT
>PWFY01000035.1 GCA_003554235.1 Candidatus Aenigmatarchaeota archaeon | reverse complement strand
CTGTCCTCAAGACATCTGAAAGCAGCGTTCATTGCATAGGATCCCGGGTCATCCCACTTTCCGGGAAAGCTTTTGACCAGTCCCTCTACACTACCTCCCCAGACCTTACATATCTCTTCCGACTTTATTCTGTTTCTTGGAACGTAGACACCATAGTCGACTATGCCGACACCTTCGTTTTTATCAGAACTTCCTTTTTGAGGTTCGGGTTGATGGTAGTCATGGTCCCTTCTCCATATATGTGTATAGAACTTTACCTGATTAGATTCTCCAAGAAGTCCTATTTCAGCCCTAACCTTACTTCCTGTAGGTCTCTTCTTGGTATCTATTATACCAGGCGCCTTGAAATTCTCACCGTCTAGATCCACAATACCAACAGAATAAGGTACCTTTGAATCAAGGTCGAAGTCGCTTGTTGATTTGTGTATCAAAGAAGACGAATATACTTTACCTGTCTTGGGAAGATCTATGTGAGTTAGCTCCCCCTGTCTTCCACAGTCACTGCAATAATTTCTTGAAGAAAGATATATTTCACCACATCTCTTACATTTCTTACCTTTAAGATACCTTAAATTCAAGGTCCTTCTGTATTCTGGCCCAGTCCATTCCATGTTATCATCAAGGTTTTCTCAACAATGATACTACGGCAGTACCTCCGCTTCCGCCTACATTATGTGTTATACCAACTTCTGCGTCGGGGATCTGTCTTTCCCCGGCCTCATTTCTAAGCTGCTCTGTAACTTCCACAACCTGCGCTATACCTGTTGCCCCTACGGGATGTCCCTTGGCCTTGAGACCTCCTGAAGTATTTACAAAAAGACTGTCGTTGTTTGGAAGCTCATATGGTATAGGAGCTTCTTTGTTTTCACAATCCTCCAAGCTCTTTCTTATCCACCTCCAGACTTCTCGTTTTGGTGAAAAGCCCAGGTCCTCCAAGGCCAGTGCTTCGGCGATCGAGAAACAGTCGTGTACTTCGGCAATGTCCACGTCTTGAGGTCCGAAACCAGATGACTTATAGACCTTTTCTGCCGCCTGTTTCGTCGAAACAAGTGTAAGCATGTCATCTCTTTCATAAAGAGCTATAGAGTCGCTTGCCCCTTCCACATCCTCCAAAACAATATAGTCTGACCCCAGCTCCTTTGCCTTTCTTTCAGTGGTTATTATAACCGCCGCAGCGCCGTCCGCTATACCTGAGGAGTTCAAAAGCTTTGTCGGACTTGCAACCTTAAATGAGTTTTTAACCTTTTCATAGCTTACCTAAAAGGGATACTGTGCTCTTGGATTCTTTGATGCATTTTTATGGCTCTTGACAGCTATAAAATCAAAATCCTTCTCCTCTGCATCGGTTTCCTCGAGGTATCTGTCCTTAAGCATTCCGTAAAGTGCAGGGAATGTAAAACCTATCTCCTTGTCCATGTCAGATGCAGCACTGAGTATCTTTGTAGCCTCGTCTGTCGACTTGTCTGTCATCTTTTCAAATCCTCCGGCCATAACTATTCTGTCCTCGCCGCTCTGCATACCTGCTAGGACATCATTAAAGGAAGTCTCTAGAGCAAGGCCTCCCGAGGAACAGGCTCCTTCCACTCTCCTTCCGAGAACCTCGGAGTCCTCGCCGCCTTTAAAAACCTCAGAGAATACCTTAGAGGCCGTGTGTTCCTGGCCACCGAACATTCCAAGAGACATATTTCCCAGAAAGAACTTATCAATATCCTTCTTCAGTATTCCAGCATCCTGGAGTGCCTGAAGGCCTGCCTCTTCTACAAGTTCTACCCATGATTTGTCCCAGAGCTCACCAAACTTTGTGTGCCCTACACCTATTACTGCTACATTTTCACTCATAGGGGGTTATGATAACTTCAAGCTTAAAAAACTTTCGACAAAAGCATTAAATACCCTAGAACATATGTCGAATATTACTTTATTATCCCGTAGCCTATCAGGCGCCACTTGTTTTCTATCTGCCTTGAAACAGCCACCCTCTCACCGCAGCTTGAACATATAGGCAACTTTAACTTTACTTCTGCCTCTTCCTCGCCATCAACTTCCCTGGCAGAAGTAACTACGCCCGCGGTCTTTGCAGTTCCGACCGTAAGCATAAGAGGCTCATTGGTTCTTATCTTTTCAACATCCCTTTCTCCTTTAACTCCTGCGACCTTTTCGAAGGTATGCATCTCAAGCGTAAGCTCTTCCATCATCCCAGGAAGCTCGCCGGGATGCCCAACTATGGAACCTGCGAGGTTGTCACTCTTCGTAAGAGAAGGGTCTAGTTTAGTCTGAACGCCCAAGAGACCGCCTGGACCGGCCTTTTCTAGATTTTTCCCAACCTTTTCCATGGCAGTTATCTTTGTTTTTATAGGGCTTCGTTCTCCTTCCCTTTCAATACCGGGTCTTATTTCAATCTCGTCGCCTACCTCAAATACACCTTGAACCAAGCTTCCTCCTATTACTCCACCCTGCAACTGCTTTACAATGCTGCCAGGCTTGTTTACATCGAATGATCTTGCTGTCATCATCCTAGGACTTGCGTCCTCGTCTCTTTGGGGAGTAGGAACTCCTTCCTCGATTGCCTCCAAAACTGCATCAACGTTGACCCTTTGAAGAGCAGAAACAGGAATTATAGGTGCATCTTCAGCCACAGTCCCTTCAACAAAGCTCTTTATTTCTTCATAGCTCTCCCTTGCTCTTTCTTCTGAAACCCTGTCGATCTTGTTTTGAACTATAATAATATTATCTATTCCTGCTATATCCACAGTCTTTAGATGCTCTGCCGTCTGTGGCTGTGGACAGGGCTCGTCGGCAGCGATTACAAAGATACACCCGTCCATAAGGGCCGCCCCCGACAATACGGTTCCCATAAGTGTCTTATGTCCAGGAACATCAACCAAAGAAACAGTTCTCTGGGGTTCGGCGTCACCGAAACAGACAGGACATTTATCAGTAACACAGTAACATCCGGGGCTTTCACATTCCTTGCACTTGTATATTGTTGCATCTGCGTATCCAAGTCTTATCGTTATCCCACGCTTTATCTCCTCTGAATGTGTGTCCGCCCACTTACCTGATATTGCCTGGGCTAGACTACTCTTACCATGGTCAACATGTCCCATTAAACCTATATTTAGCTGTGGTATAAGCCTTTCATCCATTTCGGACATATGAATTCACCGTTTTCATTCTTCCTTTTCTTCATTTTCTTCCTGATCCTCTTCTGGCTCGTCCTCGGAGTCCTTCTCTATTCCTAACAGCTCAGGTATACTTTGAGCATCATCATCTCTTTCAACTACCTTTGCGTTAACCTGAACTATTTCATCAGAAACTGCTTCTCCTCTGACAGATTTTCTTCTTTTAATTCCCTTTCCCTTGGGTCTATAGCCCGGTCCCTTCTTCATAAGAACCTTCCTCCTTCCACCGCCTCCCAGTCCCTTTCTCATAGGAAATCCATCCTCATCACTACCTCCGGTTACTTCCAAAGTATAACCCTCGAGTCCTATAAGAGAACCGTTGAATTCCTCACCAATCTTTGTTCCTATAAGAGGGGTTGCTTCTTTTTCCACCTGCCAGGCGTTGCCTTCCACAGGATCAGATATACATATCTTGAAAATACCAATCACCTCGCCCAGATCATTTTCATCTCCGGGCATTGTTGAAAGACATAGCAAGCTATTTAAAGATTACGGCAAGAGAAGATGACTTAGCCGTATTTCTCTTTTTTTACCTCTTCCAAAACGTTCTTCTCTCCCTTTGAAAGCATTTCCTCCAGCTCCTCCAGTTTCCTTATGTCTTTGTCTGAAAGAAGATTGTAGAGTACATCGCCTTCCTCTATCTGTCTCCCAACCGTAACCTTGCTTATAGAGACAGCAACCTTGTCCCCGCCCTCCGCCTCTTCAACAGGAATGTTCTCTTTCTGTATCTCACTTATACTTCCCAATCTCTTCCCATCCTTTACAAGATCATACCCTGGCTTTACAACTCCCTCCAAAACTTCGCAGCCCACAACGGCCGGCTTTCTTTGACGGAAAACATAACCAGGAAGAAGACGTATCTTACCGGGTCTCGTGACATCCTCAAGTTTCTTCATCTTTATCTCTTCTCTCCTCTCCTCGACCCATTCCTCATAGTCCTCCAGTATCCTGTAAACTACGGGACCCTGGAATATCTCAAGGTCTTCTTTGCAACTTCTAGCAGTTGGAGTTACATCAACATTAAAAGCAAATATTGCCCTTCTCAATGGATCTTCGACAGACCTTTCTTCCATTACATCCTTTCTTGTGACATCTCCTATGGAAGCCTTTCTTATGGGAATATCCTTGTCCTCAAGCATCTTTATCATTCCTTCGAGGCTTCCGAGGGTATCGGCCTTAAGGGTCACACCTTCACCCTCTGTATCTATCTCCACGTCACTGACCTCTTCGGAAAGTTCTCTCTTGGCTTTTTCCACATCTCCATCGGGCCTTATGCTCTGCAAAGGAGAACCTGCGAATACTTCGTCGATATCAGGGGCAGAAACCTTGACACCCGACGCAGCTCTGACTTCTTCGAAATTCTTAAAATTTTTCTCCGTCCTTAGTTCCTTCAGTTCCCTTGGCTTTAGAAGCGCTTTGACCCTGGTAACGGTTGGTTTCTTTCCGCCGATCACCAGACTGTCGCCCTTTTTCATTATACCTTCGTAGAGTATAACGTCCAATGTTGTCCCCAGGCCTCTTGATTCCTTGACTTCGAGAACGTTTCCCTTTCCTATGTCTGATTCAAGTTCGAGCTCATCGCTCAGGAACTTCTGCGAAAGACCTATAAGAACAGCGAGGAGATCAGGCACCCCTTCGCCTGTAAGGCCGGAGAGAGGCACTATAGCCACCTTCTTACCAAAGTCATCGACTCTGTCAAATCTATCAGAAGTTATTCCTTGTTCCGAGAGATCGCCCATAAGTTCGTATACCTTTTCGTCCAATCTGTTCCTTACCTTCTCTCTCTGTCCCTTGTAAGCTTTGGAGAAACATTCGCCTTCCCTGGATTTCCATCCCTTTACCTTATCCATCTTAGTAGCTGCGACCACAAAGGGTGTGTTGAACTCCTTGAGAAACTCCAGAGACTCCTCTGTCTGAGGTTTGAAGCCTTCATTGAGGTCGACAACAAGAACCGCAAGATCGGAAACAGATCCTCCTCTTTTTCTAAGGGTTGTAAAGGCCTCGTGGCCAGGTGTATCAATAAATAGAAGTCCTGGAACCTTTATGTCCTTTGAAGAAACCAGATTTCCACAGAGGTCCCTAATTACGTCTAGGGAAATCTCCGTGGCTCCTATGTGTTGTGTAATCCCACCTGACTCCTCGGCAGCCACACTTGTGTTCCTTATACCATCCAATAAAACCGTCTTGCCATGGTCCACATGCCCAAGTACCGATATTATCGGCTGTCTTCTTTTTTCCGGCATTTCCGACACCTGCTGTATATTTAAGGTTCTCTGTGATCATTCCTACACAAGAATTTCCCTGTAGATATTTAAAAATGGGAACGAAACGTTCCATGTATACGTCAAAAAACGAGGATACATTTATATAATTGTCGAATTAGTCTTAATCAACCATGTTAGGAGTTGTTTTTCAAAAGTTGAAAACTTTTAAACAACGAAAGTTAAGTAGATAAACCAGTTCAGAGTGTTAAAATGAAGCAGATAAGAATACATGGCCGTGGGGGCCAAGGGTCGGTAACCATGGCTTCTATGCTTGCCAAGGCTGCATTTGAAACAGGAAAGGAATCACAGGGATTTCCGTCCTTCGGTGTCGAGAGACTAGGAGCACCCATAGAAGCCTTCGTAAGGATAGACAACAAAAAAATAACTGACAGGAGCCAGGTATACAATCCCGACATTGTAATAGTTCAGGACTCCAGTCTCTTGAAGCTTGTAGACGTCGAAAAAGGATTAAAAGAAGGTGGTATGATAATTGTAAACAGTTCCGAAGGACCTGGAGATCTGGACCTGGAGACAGATGCAGAGATAGTCACAGTCAACGCCACCGATATAGCCATGAAACATCTGGGCAGACCTATAATGAATACCGCTCTCTGTGGGGCATTTGCAAAGGCGACGGGACTCGTCGACAGGGAAAGTATGGCTAGGGTTATAAAGGAGACGTTCGAAGGTGAGATAGGTGAAAAAAATGTTAAGGCAATGTCAGAAGCATATGAGGTGTGTTGAATGACCGGGGATCCATACAAGGATATGAAAATAACCAAGGGAGCCGTAGCGAAACCAGGAACGACACTGGTCAACAAAACAGGGAGCTGGAGGTCGGAAAAACCCATAGTCGACAACAAAAAATGCATAGGCTGTGGGAGATGTGCTAAGTTCTGCCCTGACATGGCAATAAAGGAGACAGAAGAAGGAAAGTTTGAGGTTGACCTAGACTACTGCAAAGGCTGTGGAATATGTGCTGAAGAATGTCCTGTAAAGGCCATAACAATGGAAAAGGAGGACAAATAAAATGAAAAAAATGCTGGCGGGTTACGATGCTGTTGCAGAAGCTGTTAAGGCCTGCGATCCCGATGTTATTCCTGCCTATCCCATAACACCACAGACTGACATAGTTGAAAGAATAAGCGAGATGATTGCCGACGGCGAACTCACTAGTGAATATGTAAGAGTTGACAGTGAGTTCAACGCTGCTTCCACGGCAATTGGCGCAAGTGCTGCAGGAGCCAGGATATTCACTGCAACATGCTCCCAGGGACTTAAACTTATGAGCGAGCCGATCTTCAGCGCCTCGGGAATGAGATTACCGCTTGTTCTCGGTATAGCCAACCGAAGTCTGTCTGCGCCTCTTAGCATATGGGGCGACCATACAGATACTTTCGCAGAAAGAGATGGTGGCATGATCCAGTTCTACGCCGAAGACGTCCAGGAAGCTATGGACAATATAGCATTAGCATATCGAGTAGCCGAAGACAAAGATATTTTACTTCCTGCTCTATCGTGCCTGGATGGATTTATACTAACCCATGTCCAGGAGAAAGTCGATACGTTCACCCAAAGGGAAATGAAAGAGTTTCTTCCTGAAAGAGATCCTGTCCACACCCTGGATCCATCGAACCCAACTACCATGGGAGCCTATGCAAGACCTGAACACTGGACCGAAACAAGATACGAGGTACAAAGAGCTGTAAAAAGATCAAAGGACAAGATAGGAGAAGCTGTAGAGGAGTTCGCCGATGTTTTTGGTAGGGAGTATGGACTAGAACACAACGGTTTGCTGGAAACTTACAGGACAGAGGACGCAGACGTAATAATCGTGGCCTTGGGAAGTG
The DNA here is from genome assembly GCA_003554235.1 of Candidatus Aenigmatarchaeota archaeon. Taxonomy (GTDB): domain Archaea; phylum Aenigmatarchaeota; class Aenigmatarchaeia; order PWEA01; family PWEA01; genus PWEA01. The sequence goes on along the minus strand of PWFY01000035.1, from coordinate 930 downwards.
TATGTGGAACTATAAGATATGTGATCGACGAATACAGGGAAAAGGGAGAAAAGGTCGGTCTTGTTAAGCCCAGGGTTTACAGGCCATTCCCAGCCGAAGAGCTGAACAAGGTCCTTGGAGACGCAGAGGCCATAGCCGTGATGGAGAAGGACGTATCCCTAGGTTATCAGGGCGGACTTGCAATCGATCTAAAGTCCGCACTCTACTCAAACGGAAGTAGAATTCCTGTCCTGAACTACATCGTTGGATTGGCCGGAAGAGATGTTACAAAGGACGTTATAAAGAAGGTGGTGGAGGAAACAAAGGAAATGAGAGGCAAGGATCCAAGTGATATAGGACTGGAAGAAGAGGAGAGATGGGAACCTCTCAGAGAAGAACTTTTGCCAGGTGATAAGGATGACTGAAGACAAATTCAAAAGGGACAAGGACCTTTTCTGTCCTGGACATCGGGCATGTCCTGGCTGTGGTGCAGCACTGGCTTCAAAACTAGTTACAGAGACAACAGGACCCAACACTATAATGGCAATGCCCACGGGTTGTATGGAGGTAACAACCACCCCATATCCAGAAAGTGCCTGGGGAATAAGTTGGATACATAATATATTTGAAAACGCTGCAGCTGTGGCAGGTGGAGTGGAAACAGCCTACAGGGCCTTTGGAAAGAGAGGGAAGGATGGTTACATGGACCACGATAATGTAAACTTTGTTGTACTGGCAGGAGATGGAGCAACGTTCGATATAGGTATAAGAAGCCTAAGCGGAATGATGGAAAGAGGGCACGATGTTCTATATATATGCTACGACAACGAAGCCTACATGAACACGGGGATACAGAGAAGTAGCAGCACGCCTATAGGAGCTTCAACAACAACAAGTCCGGCGGGCAAAGAAAGCTTTGGAGAAGATGTACATAAAAAAGACATGCCCAGT
>PWFY01000078.1 GCA_003554235.1 Candidatus Aenigmatarchaeota archaeon | reverse complement strand
TAAAACTAATGCAGGCGATAAGAGAAAAGAATTAAAAGGGCATGCTTACTTCTTCTTCCTCTTCTTCTTCATCCCTTACGCTTTCAGAACGGGGTCTGATCTCACTTGGTTCCTCTATCTCTGCCTCCTTTTTCTGATGTCCCTTTATAGCCTCGGAAGAGATGTGTTTTATCAAAACTATGTCTCCTACCGATTTGATAAACTGGTAAGGTATTACCACACCCTTCTTGCCTCCTAGCATCTGTGCAAGGTAGCTACCTTTTCTGGCCTTTAGAACAATTGATCCTATTCGGAACTTGTTGAGATCTATCTTAACGTTCCTAACTTGTCCACAGTACCGTCCACGGTCTGTGAAAACATCCTTGGAAAAAACATCTGAAAGTCTTTTAACATTTACAGGCATATATTCACCTCTTTAATTTGTTTCTTACTGTTATATAAATCTACTCAGGCATTTTTAAATCTTTTTTCAAAACACGCCGGTTTCTTTTAAGTCTGAAGACTGTTTATTCAAACAAATCCTTGAGCTTAAAAATCTCTTCATTGACCTCAAAAATGTCCAAAGAAGCAAAAAACAGTTCATACTCCTTCATCAGAGCCAGGAATTCCTTTTCAAACTCTTGGACATCGGTCCACCCGTTTCCAACACCGGGACACGATCTATCCACGCAGAGGCCCCCGAAGGGGTCTATATAGAAGGGATAGGCAGCACAGACAGGGGGCTCGAGCCCGTAGATATTACAGAGACCGTTTTCAAAAAACGGACATGATTTGTCTTGATTAAGCTCTATAAAACACATCCCTATATGACTATCCTGTTTTATCTTGTCCCCTTCGCCCATTTCTTCCAGCTGGTCCTTGGTATTAGCAGAAACGGGTATGTCTGAAAATCCGTGTTCATAGACAGGAACAAGATCAGGGTCAACTCCTTCGTATGTACCACAACAAGGACTGGGACAGTCTGCTGCAAGACATGAAAAGTTTATCTTGCCGTTCTCAACTAGATCGTTGGAGACTTCAAGCTCTCCTTTAACAAACTTCCCTACGGACTTAAAGTAGATCTCATAGGCATCCACCAGTGTTTTAAACTTTACCTCCAGGTCTTTTATGTCGGTCCAACCCTTTCCTACACCGGGCAGGAGGCATCGGCACATAGACCAAGGAAAGGATCAACGTAGAACGGATAAGCAGCACAGACGGGAACTCCTGTGTCTTTTATATCCAAAAGATCCTCGCCGAATACACCCACAGAACAGGATTTTTCTTCAAAGAAAGGACAGCTCTTGTCCTTGTTCAAATCTATAAATGAGATCCCAAGACCTTCGTCGTGGTATATCTTATCTCCCTCGCCCTTCTCTTCAATATCATCTCTTTTATCTTCAACGACAGGAAGGTCCATAAATCTTTTTCCATAAAGTGAAATAAGGTTCTCTTGTATTCCTTTGTGGGGACCGCAGCAGTGATTTGGGCAGTTTTCCCCAAGACACATAAAATTTACCTTGCCACGCATCACAAGTACCTTCTTTGGCATGTAGAACTATAATGTCTTTCAGAATAAAAACTTTAACGTCCTTGGAAAAACCGGTAAAGTTAAAAAAGCTGACGGAAGGATATAATACTATGCTGGGGTGGCCGAGTGGCTTAAGGCGCAGGATTGCTAATCCTGTGGGCTACGTAAGCTGGACGTGATCGAATGCACGTCGATCTGTAGATGCCCGCGTGGGTTCAAATCCCATCCCCAGCGCCACCATTCAAAATTTCCGGAGAAGAAAGTATGATCAAGCAGATGGCCGATGAAATCTGGGACAGACTTCAAGGAAGGATAGAATCGCTCTACCTAGGCGGAAGCAGAGCTGTTGGAGTGGAAATGGAAGGCTCGGACTACGACTTCTTTGGCATTGTCAACGAGAACTACGACTTCAACGAAGAAAAGGAGCTAAACAGGGAGCTCAGCAAGAAATACAACGAAGAAATAAGGCTCAGGGGAATAAGTCTCGGGGAACTAAACGGAGGAAATCAAAGGGGGATCATAACCAAGCACATACCCATTTCCATCGTTCTCAAATCCTTCCCGAACTGGGAACATCTCAAAGGAAGGGTGTACAGGTTGGGAGATTTTGAGATCGAACCAGCAAGCTCTGAGGAAGAAGCTGGCTTTTACATAGAGACGCTTGAAAAATTCAGGGAGGAAGCAGAAAATGATGAGCTTCCCTTTCCCTTTGAGGACTACGTAAAAAACGTGCTGAGGCTTATCGGTGCCGAGGAACAGATTAGAGGAGAATCATCTACACAGAACTTTGAAAAGATGGCCAAAAGAGCTCCAGAACACGCAAAAAAATTGGCAGAAATCTGTATCAGGTACAGGAAAACAGGTGAAATAGGCAGGGAAAGGTTCTTTGAGCTTCTGGATAGATACTTGGATTATTTTTAAACTTTCTCTACAAAAAATAAAGAGGATTTTATGAAGAAAGATATAGACTATATACGTGATCAGGCAAGGAAGCATACGGAATGGTTTTCAGACTGCCTACCTATGATAGCTTCTGAGAATATTATAAGCCCTGCGGCTCGAGAGATGATGCTTTCGGACTTCCAGGACAAGTACGCAGAAGGTCCTGTAGGTGATAGATACTATGAAGGAAACGAATATGTGGACAATGTCGAGGCGAAGGTAAAAGAACTGGCAAGGAAGACCTTCGGTGCGGACTACGCAGATGTGAGGCCGTTGTCAGGGACAAATGCCAACCAAGCAGTTCTAATGGCCTTCGGAGCTCCAAAAAAGAAGATAACTGCCACAGATATATCGGACGGAGCACATATCAGCAGTGCCAAGTTCGGATCCGTAGGATTCCGAGGCATGGAACCGGAAACGTATCCGTTTGATGTCGACGAAATGAATCTGGATGTCGAAGGAACCAAGAAGCTGATAAGAAAGGAAAGGCCTGATATAGCACTTTTCGGACGGTCTGTTTTTCTCTTTCCTCCACCACTAGACGAGCTAAAAGACGTGTTTGAGGAAGTCGGATGTAAGGTATGGTATGATGGAGCACACGTCCTGGGACTGATAGCAGCAGGCGAGTTCCAGAAGCCGATGGAGGAGGGTGTAGATATAATGACAGGGAGCACACACAAGACCCTCCCGGGCCCACAGAAGGGAGTTGTACTTGCAAATCCTGCAAACGAGGAAGAGAAGGAAAGGCTTTCGGCTGGTGTTTTCCCTGGTGTTCTTTCCAACCACCACATGCACTCTGTAGCCGCGCTAGGAATAACACTGGCCGAACATAAAAAGTTCGGCGAGGAGTATGCAAAACAGATAATAAAAAATGCAAAGGCATTGGGCCAGGCTTTATACGAAAGAGGAATAAACGTCCTATGTGAACACAAGGGATTCACAGAGTCACATACACTGGCAGTGGACGTTCAGGAACACGGTGGCGGCGAAACGTTGGCCAAGGCTCTAGAAGAGGCCAATATTATAGCGAATAAAAACCTTATGCCCTGGGATAATGTGGAGAGTGCAAGGGAACCGAGCGGGCTGCGCTTCGGAAGCCAGGCACTTACACGCCTCGGAATGAAGGAAAACGAGATGGACGAAGTTGCAGAACTGATAAAGAGGGTGGTTGTAGATGGTGTGAAGCCGGTGGAAGTGAAAGAAGATGTAAAGGCTCTGCGCGAGGACTTCCAGAAGATACACTACTGTTTCGACGAAGGTGAAAAGGCATACAATGAGTGGAAGATTCTCTAAGAAACTCCAGCTAATAAATATCTTTAAAATCTAAAGATGGGAAAAGCAGGATAAAATGTCCCCGCCTTCTGAAGATAAATGTCTTGAACTTCTCAAAAAGCACGATGCACCGGAAAACATCCAGAAACACTGTAAAAAAGTCAGAGATGTCGCTGTTCTTATAGGCAAAGAACTAAACAAAGAACGGGACCGTGTGGATATGGAACTTTTGGAGGCTGCCTCTCTTCTTCACGATATAGGAAAAATGAAAGCCAAGGAACAGTCCGGTGAAGTAGGACATGGCGATCTTGGTTACAGAATTTTACAAGATGAAGGATACCCTGAAACCGCCTCCGTAGTAAGGAAACATCCGGTCGTAAAAATACTCAAGGGAATTGACGACTGGACTATAGAGGATAAAATAGTCTACTACTCCGACAAAAGAGCAAGAGAAGACATACTTAGTCTGGACGAAAGGTTTGCAGGGCTTATTGAAAGTTACGGCGATACTCCTGCTAAAGTAGAGGAGTTGGAGAAGTGCAAATCAAAGGCGAGGGAGCTGGAAAGGGAGTTGTTAACAAAAATAGATGTTCCTTCTGAAATCAAAAATTAGGGCACTTTACTGTACTCAATTATCTGGAAAATAGATATTTTAAACTATAATTCCCGAAAAGATGAACCGATAAACTTTTCCTAAAACTAGCATTCCAGCCTTTCCTTTACCCTTTCCACAGCATCCTCAAGCTCCTTGCTTCCTGAACGGCCATAAACCCTGACGAGGTTGTCCGAACTAAGTTCTTGCTCCAGTTCCTTGGTTTGGTAGGGATTCACATCTGAATACTTTCTGACTTCATCATCTACCAAAACAGGTATATCCACGTTCGGGGAAACAGAAATATCCTCTCTCAGTATATACCTTTCATTTGTCTGCTCAGACAGAAGGTCTTCAACAATGCTCTTTTCAGCCTCGAAATTTTCATAAGCCTCAAAGCCATCCAACCTGAATATTGCCCTAGTACGCTCTTCGTCAAAATCATAACACAGCCTCTTGAAACCAGGATCCATCAACTCGAAGATATTGTCTCCGTGTATAATGCCTTCATCCCACATATCCTTTACAAGCTCCCCAAAGAAGACCTCCTTGGCTTTCAGTCGCTCGCTCTTGTACATCTCTTTGAACATCTTTCTCCTCAAGTTGAGAAACCTTCTGACCTTTTCGACATCCTCAAAAACTACAACCCCATCAACTACATTAACGGATTCGAAGGGATCAACATTTGGATATCTTTCTACAAAATTAGAATAGAAGGAGTCGATGTTAACATAGCTCCATCCATCAAGATCTATAGAGTCCTCGTTTTTAATTAGCTGGCCCAATGGACTGTCATCCTCTCCCCTTACAAGACTATCAACGTCTTTGATATCTATTTCGTATTCCTCCAAGAGTTCCATAGCTTTCTCAGAGTTCCCGATAACTTGCTTAAAGTACTCCTGGTCATCCAGATTAAGAGGGATAGAAACGGAATCAGAATAAGGTGTAGTGGCCGCATCATGGACGAGTGCAGTTGCGACGCCAAGGTCCCTGTCGAGATCGTATTCTACCAGCTCCTCCCTAGCCAACCAGTCAAGCCTTGTAGCAAATATCAAAGAATGTAAATAGCGGCCGTTGTTTGCCCCTATAAAATCCTGACAGTTCCTCGAGATGCCAAGCTGTTTTACATTTGCTAAACGCGAAACAGCTTTAACATCCTCAAAATCAGCGTATATACTGTTCTCCATATTTACGATGCTATTGGTATGTGGAATTATCTTTACGTCGTCGGGCATTGAAAGGCCGTCTCCACGGCTTCTTGGATCACCCCACTTCTGTATTTCCTGACTATGCACCAAGTAAACACCTCACCAAAAAAGCGAACCTAAATTATAAATTAGTCGAAAACCTCTTCAAGACATCGAAAAATAATGATCTGACACTGAGGGGAAAATATCCAGTAAATATTTTTAAACTCTGAAGTCTATGCATGTGGTGTGATACGGGGAGGGCCGGTAGTCTAGTGGCTATGACGCCACCCTTACAAGAACCCTTTAGAAAGATGTTTATTTGAGGGGAGCAAAGATAGGTGGAGATCGCAAGTTCGAATCTTGCCCGGCCCATCTGAAAAACAAAAGGAGGTGATCTACGTGTTGATTGTAAAAAACGCTGTTAAAGAAGCTGCAGGTGACAAGAACGTTAGCTCAGATTTCTACGAGAAACTGGACGAAGAAGTAGGAGCTTTGATAGAAAGGGCTGCCGAAAGGGCTGATGCCAACGGCAGGAAAACAGTTCAAGCCAGGGACCTTTAGAGGCTCCCCTTCCTTTTTTATTTTTTAAATAACAGGGTTCCATAGGCTCCCGTAGTCTAGTCCGGCCAAGGATACTGGCCTTTCGATTCCGAAAGGATTGAGCCATTATGGCGATGAAAGAAGAAAGCCAGTGACCCGGGTTCGAATCCCGGCGGGAGCATTCCCCATGCGGGGGTACCCAAGCGGTCAAAAGAAAACTTTTGGAAAGTTATACAAATTCTGGCCAAAGGGGCTAGGCTTAGGACCTAGTGGTTTAGTACCTTCGCAGGTTCGAATCCTGCCCCCCGCATACCATTCTAAGTAAGAATAAAACCAAGCGTCTAGCTTTTATAACCGGTTTGTCATCAAGGATATGGATAAGGTTCATCAGGAAGCTCTACTCTGACGTCGTCTAACATAAGCTCGTAGCACTCTCCGTCTAATTTGATGTCTGAACCATCGCTGTAGACATCGGACTTGGTACCCAAACTCATCGTATCTATTGTCTTTACTTCTGGATTAATATGTCCTTTATCCTCGTAGAAAACTCCTCTTTTTTCGGCCCGGAGGACTCCAAATCCAATGTCAATCTCCTCACCTTCAGTCATCCTGATAGAACGGCTTTCATTTCCTTCGGTTATTTTAACACGGTAATCTTTCAAATCTCCATCTTTTTTCTCCATTTTACTGACCTCAAGAACTTGCTTGTAGGGGAAAGCTTTTATACTTTTTCGTACTTCATAGCTCCATAAATTTATATAGGTCAGGATGAATTTTTTAACAGGTAACATGGATGTTATAGAAGCAATTCTGAGAAGAAGGAGTATACGGAAATTTGAAGATAAGAAGTTGAAGAAAGAAGAGGTGGGAGAACTTCTCAGAGCTGCCAGATGGACACCTTCGGCAGGAAACACACAGCCCTGGGAGATAATAGTAGTAAGGGATGTTGATATAAAGGAAAAGCTCGCAAAGGCATCACTCGAACAGGACTGGATGAAAAAGGCCCCGGTGATCTTGGCTATATGTCTCAACGAAGACCTTGCCGAAAGGAACTACGGGGATAGGGGAATAGATCTTTATGGGATACAGTCAACCGGAGCACTTATTGAGAACATACTCCTACGAGCGACCGAAATGGGCCTGGGTGCATGCTGGGTAGGATCCTTCGACGAAACTCAGGTCAGAACCTTTCTCAGCTGTGAAAAAGAAGAGGATATAAGACCTGTAGCACTGGTTCCCGTGGGACATCCTAAAAAAATACCTGAAACCACACCACGTAGAAAGCTCCACACATTTACACATGTAGATGGATACGGAAAAAAAGATCTACATGACTGGAAGGGTCTCAAAAAGTATTTAAGGAAAACAAGAAGCGAGACCCAGAAACTGATCAAGTCGTTGAAGAAGAAATAGAACAAAGCAGGAAAAAGCTACTCTATTAGTTCTAGATAAGAATCAACGAGTCAGAATTAGAAACGGAAGGGCGGTTTCTCCGCCCTCCCGGTTGTGGGGTGTGTGGGGGTGTGTGGAGGTGAATTAAGTGGGGGTGTAGAAAATGCTCATTTACTGAGCATCCGTATTCCCAGTTCGTCGGATACTCCTTCGTTTTTTTGTTGTTCGGGGTTTTTAGATGAAGATTGTTCTTCAGATCTCGGGCCCATTATATAAGGCGACTTGACTCCTGTGATTATAGCTATAACTTGCATACTGCCTTCGTATTCTGGAACTACTCTAGCTCCCCAGATTACCTGGGCCTGTGGATCCAACTGTTTTGATATAGATTCACCTATTTCGTTGATCTCATCCAGCTTCAGATCTTCACCACCGATCACCTGGATTATTGCTCCATCTGCTCCCTCGTATTCCATGTCGAGGAGTGGATGGTTCATTGCTTTCTCGGTTGCTTCTGCAGCTCTGCTACTGGAATCAGCTTCACCGATTCCTATGGAAGCTACTCCACCATCCTTCATGATGGTCTTTACATCTGCATAATCCAGATTTACAAGAGAAGGCTGAGTGATAGTTTCACTTATACCCTTTATCATGGTGGATATCAGTTCATCAGCTACTGCAAAGGCCTGCTTAACAGGAAGGTCTCCTGCATAGTTCAGAAGTCTCTGGTTTTCTATAGCTATTACAGTGTCGGTAACTTCTCTCAGTTTTTTCAGACCTTCTTCGGCCTTAACTATTCTTGTTCCTTCCATTTTGAAAGGCATTGTAACTGCTGCCAGAACTATAGCTCCCTCACCTTTGG
>PWFY01000018.1 GCA_003554235.1 Candidatus Aenigmatarchaeota archaeon | reverse complement strand
ATACCTCCTACAAAGCCCAGCGCAGTTCCTCCTTTTTTTCTTTTCCAGCCCATGAAAATCGGTTTTGTTTACTATATCTTAGTGTTTTTATTTAAATTCTGTTTTAGAAATCGATTTTTTCTTCCCTTTCGTCTCCCGGATCGATTTCCAGTGTCCTTATGAATGTAAGGTTGTCCCAGCCGTGTGCTCTGAGGACCTCGGTTTCTTGGTCCTCGACTGCCAGCTGTGTTGTGAAGTTGTAGACACCATGTGTGTACTCGAAAACACATTCATCTTCGTCGAAGTCTGTTTGGGGACTGTCCCATTTAGCGGCATCTACACTTTTGGACTTGACCACCATTCCACCCGAAATTTCTTCTTCATTGAACCTTTCTCTTTCTTCGACTATTGTTTCTATCGATTCGTCAACTGAACTTTCAAACTCTTCCTGACACATCTCCTCGTACTCGTCAACGTTTCCTTCTTCACATTCGTCCTCATCTTCGATTTTCACTTCACAAAAGAAGTTTTCAACAAGATCTTCTTCTTTGTCGAACAGATTTTGTGCCAGGTTTTTTGAGTTTTCGAAAATTTCAAGATACCTGATGTCTATTTCTACGGTCTCATTGAAGTCACTCTTTATGGTTATGTTTGGATGTCCCCTGTAGGTGGTCAGGTTTCCATCGATGGTTACGTTGTCTATTCCCCTTTTATCCAATCCTACCCGTACTTCTGATGTGTTTATTATTACACTTGCCCTCATATTGCTATAGTAGTCCTCTATTGTTGTCAGATAGTCCATTACCGTTGAATTTACTTTTTTGATTATATTTTGTCTTGCTTCTTCCACGTCGGGGACATTGCTTTTGTTCCATATAATGCTATTTTTATTGTTGTCACCTGCTTCTGCCCTTTTTATTGAGGCATACTCTGCACCTAGCCATGCCGAATCAGAAAAAATGGAATGCACATAGTCATGTTGCGCCTTCACACTTAACCTCTCTGCTTGTCCAAACCAGGCATCCCTTTCTTCTGTTTCCGAAAGTACGCCTACCACCACGACTATGCCAAGAGCTAATCCCACCATAAGGGCTCCCGCAACAGCTGGTCCTGGTCCTCCTTTTTTGCTCATTTTATCATCTAAAACCTCAAACTCGAAATTTCTTCCCTGAGGGTTTCATCAGGGGACAGATATATCAGGGTTGCTTGTGAAACCATGTTGGGGTCTTCTGGCCTCAACAACGGTCTCGATGGACCAATAACACCGTGGTCAAAAATCCAATATTCGTATCCTGCTATATCTGTTTCTATGCTTGTAGTGTTTATTATGAAATTGCCAGCATGTGTTAGACCCATATGAAGATAAAATCTACCGCCATGTCTCTCATAATCACTTTTATTTATTACTTCGTCTAAAGTTTTTTTGATACTTTCATTTTCCTCAAAGTTTGAAGGCAGTGATATAAGCTCCCTTCTAGTTCTGTTTGTACTCATAAACGTATTTTGATGTATACTAAATCTTGCAGGTTGTTCATCGAGTATGTCTATTGAAAGCTGGGCGCCGCCTACGAACGGACCTACTATGTAGAGGGTTATTAGGAACATGGCAGTGAATACCAGCACAACTATGAGTGTCAAAATCCCACCCTTTTTATTTCTTGCGAACATTTCCATCAACCCAGTATCTGGTATTTTACGGTTTCTACGCCTGACCTTTCTACGTGAAGCGATCTGCTGGATCCATCGGGGATAACAATTTTACCTTCTTCCACGTCTCCTACAGCCTCTGAGTGATCATCCCCTTCCTTTATTTCAACTTTTCTGAGAGGTAACACATAACCGTTTTCGTCGATTATTTTGTTGTTTTCCACCTCAATCTCGTAGCTTCCTTCAGCCCCGATGAACTTATTGGGATTTTCTAAAGTTACGAGGTATATTCCTTCATCTATGGCTATGTGTGCTGCTTCGGAAAGTCTTGTGACAGGATCCGGATTATGCCGGTAGTAGAAGGACCCTTCGGCAAGTTCCCTGTTTCCGTCACAGTCTTCTATAGATAGCTTTATATCGTAGTCAACGCCCATCTCCCTGTTTTCCTTTTCCGAGGCTCCTTCCGCACCGAAGTAGTATTTTTTCCCGTTTTCAAGGTTTTCCACCTCTATATATTCCCACAAAGCCGGATGGTAAGAACATTCGAGTACTTCGGTCCCATTTTTTCCTTCGAGTAGGGTTTTGTTTAGAACTCCCATCTCGCCTGTAGATAGGCAGTTTGGAGATGATACAACCCTTCCGAAGTTTGCCGATGCGTCTATCCTTCCGCGGGTCCTCTCGAAACCTTCCTCTTGGACTTCGGCCCCCGCCATAAATATGGAGTAGAAGGCGTGAAGATAAGCTATGGTTACTAATATGTATATCAGTCTCCAGAACCATTCCCCGGCCGATATACCCTTGTTGCTTGTTTTTTTAGACATAGTCTTCAGACACCTCGGTTTTTATCCTGCCGTTTTCGAATACCACACCGGCTATGAATCCACATTCGGCCCTTATATCAACATCTTCCGTCAGATTATCAGGGGGTACATACGTTGTATAAAATATGTCTGCTGGGTGGAATACTCCCCTGAGGGTGTGGTTCCAGAACCTAAGCTCTTCACACTGACTGGGAAGGTGCTCAGCCACAACCGTGTGTTCCTGAAAGGAACTGGAAGTGGTCGCTGCGGCCGATATCTCTGTCATCCTTAGGTGGAATTCGGTTTCTGCAGACATCCTCAACAAGGCCATGAATATGTTTCCAAAGGCTGCGGTCATCAGTATAAGCAGTACTATCATGAGGATAAGGACAAGGGATTTGAAAGCCTGTCCCTTTGTTTTTGGCATATTTATGGTTTCCTCTGACGGTTTAAATCTTTTAGTGGTTTGTTGTCTTCCGCACTAGTCGTACATGTACCTAGGTACCCATGCGTCCGAATCTATAAGGTATGGAACCTTGTCTCTCCATCTTTCATCGGCGTCTTCAACACAAACGGAGCCTACACAGGTTTCTCCGTAGTCTGCGTCGTCGCCACACTCAAGTTTGTTGCCATTGTCGCAGCAGTATTCATTACCGTCCCAGACTTCCCCGTAGTTTCTGCCGTTGCATTTATCCACGTTTTCAGGTTTTGGATGCGGGTATTCCAGGGTGTAGTAGCATCTGACGATGTAGTCTTCACCACCACGTTGGTTTAAGCACATACCGTAGTATCTACTATCTTCGTCGTACACCGGTTCATAGTCGTCTGGGCAGAAACATCTTGGGTCTCTGGCGGCGTTGAAGTCTTCATTGGGTCTTCTCATAGCTCTTTTGCAGGCTATGTCTTCACCGTACTCCCCCTCGGCGAAGTTTATAACAGGATGGCATTCCCCATCCCCGATACAGGCCCTTGGATTGCCGTCATATCTTTCGCAGCCCGGCTCCCCACCGAGCATGAAGTGAGAAACAGAAACTATGATGATTATAGCTATTATTACCAAAACCATAAGCCAAAGACTTTCTCCTATGGCTACATGATCACCTTTTTTCCTAAGCATATTAACGTTTAAAGAGTGACTTAGCATATATTTAAAATTCATAATCTCTTTATTCAGCGGTAGAGTGGAGCCCATCGATAATATTCGTCCTCTCCGAATATATAACTTCCAATTCCATGTCCCGGAGGCGTAAGAGTCAGGTAGTCTATTTGGTAGGCAAGGTATGTGTCTATTACTTCGTGTGTAACGTGTTCTACATCTTTGTAGCATCTTGCCTGTACACATCTTTCTTCTACGGAGTCTTCATCACACACCATTACATCCCCTCCAGTTCCAGGAGTTCCGTCGCAACATTTGACAGGCTCATCGTCATCGTCCAACCAGATTTCACCATGGTTCCTTCCATTGCATTTTTCTACCTCTTCGGGAAATGGATAGGGATAATCGTCGGTATATGTACAGGTTATTATATTGTCGTTGTCGTTTACACACATGCCGTAGTACTCACTCCCTCCGTCCAGTACTTCCTGGTATCCATAATCGTCGGGACAGAAACAGTCGTCGTCCTCCACAGCGTTGAACATATTGTCGGGGGTACGTACGGATGCCACGCAGACTATATCTTCGCCGTACCTCCCGCCTGTGAAAAAGGGATAGGGCCTACATCCAACGTCCCTTATACAGGCCGCAGGATTTTCGTCGTGTCGCGAGCACCCTGTCTCAATTCCTATTACCTGGTTTGCTACAAAGATCATGACTGCAAGACCTATAACTATCTTTATGGCTAAAAATATTATCCTGCTCGCCGACATATCTCCCTTGTTCATCTTCATCTTAGTACCCCAGAGATCCCATCAATGCGTCTATAGTAGGTTCTATAAAAACATAGAATACAGCAAACATCAGGGCGAATACCAGTAAGATGAATACAATTTTTGTATTCTCCTCAAATATCGTCATCATGTCGCTCAATTTCGGCATCTTTTCCACCTACATCCCTTGGATGGTATGTATAAATAAATCTGTAATGCTTTCCACGCCGCCGGAATATATACTTAGTATTAAGACTGTGAGGAAAAAGAGGGTTATCAGCAGAAAAATTACAGGTAGCGGCAGGCTCAGAAGACTTCCTTTTGAATTTTTTACCTTGCGTTTCATAATATCATCAAACTATTCCTACCATGAACTCCATGAAGGTGCTTCGAAGGCCCTGAACTGCGTCCATTCCACCGAGGGCAATTACACCTCCTATTGCAAGACCCAGTAGTATGAATATGATTATCACAACCGTCTGTACTTCCAGCCCACCGGCCAAACCTTTGCTTTCCATGAAAAATCCCAAATATTTTATTTTCTCCCCTTTTATTTTAATCTTTGCAGTTTTCACGAGAGTGTTTGGAAGGAAAACGATCTTGAGAACTCTTGGTGTACCGAGTCCGTTAGACTTACATTCCAGGTGTAGCTTTTCCTTGGGTTAAGCTCTATTTCATCGATTTCAACCAATCCAACCTCGTTACGTTCCAGTTCTTCGTATGTGAAAAATTCATCTTCCTCTTCGAACACCTCTACAGTTATATTTACCGGCGGATGTTCAAAGTTGACTGCAAAGGTTATGTTGACATCCGGCAGGGTCTTGCTGCTGTCTTCGGGTTCAGGGGCCATTATGTAATCAGAGTCGTGTATGAACTCATGGTCGCTTTCCCAGTAGTATTGTGTTTCTCCTCTACAGATACAGTGAGGGTATCCTTCATCACAGAAGCCTTCGAGTCCGTATTCTTCTATGTATTCAACAGGCACAGGTTCGTATACACCCCTTGGTTCTTCGACACAGTCCGAACCCATGTAGAAAAGCTCCTCGTCTTCACAGTGTTCTTTACAGGCCTTGTCAAGCATGTGTGTAATTTTTCTTTCTTCCAACCCCCTTGATCTGCATGCTATCGGTGCCGGGATTCTGAAAAGTCCTACATCCAGATCAGGGTGCTGCAGAAGCATCCTCTGGGAAGCGTGTTCATCGCCCTGATCAATTGCTGTACCAAACTCAAGTGCCGAGACCAAATCCACATCCTTGTTCCATTCGTCTTCGTCGTCGGCAACCATGCTTACATTTACAAGCTTCTCCTGTTCCAAGGCCTGTTCTTCTATGGTATCTCCTTCTGCATCTTCATCTATCTCGAAGCCTTCTTCAAACTGCCATATGCTGCATCCATCCCTTTCTTCCCATTCAGAAACTATTATACAAGAGCTTGCTCTCTCCAATTCTGGGATTGTATTAACCTGTGGGTTGAAATCTACCTTTCCGTATTCTGCAACAACCTCCCTACATCTTCCAAGGGCTCCTGTGTGATCAAAGTCCCAGTTTGGTAGTTCCATCCCGAGATGTGCATCCATAGGATCGTCGGTTAGGTGGAACTCCCTGACCTTTGGATCTTCGTCCTGTCCTCTGATCCCACCCTGTAAGTGTATAAATCTCCCAGTCCCTTCGGCAACACCACAGTAACAGCCCTGTGATTCCGGGTCTGCCATATTGTTTCTGAGTTGTTTTGCTTGATCCCTTAATATTTCTGACCAGCTTACATCGCTCCCAGGCACCCAGCTAGGGACCCACGCATACCACGGGTAGTCCGCCGTTTCTACATGGAGGGAGCAGAACTTGTCACAGCCGACTTCCCACATGCTTAAGGCTTCTGCCATTGAATTTATAACAGTAAGGACCAGAACGCCTACTATAAGAGCTGTTATAATCTTTCTGACTAAAACTATCTTACCTTTTTTCTCCACCATGATAATCACTGGGCTCTTTCAAAAGTAAGCCCTCCAGATGTTGATCATAATCACAAGAACTGCTGCAAATATAGCTATGGTAACAATCAAAAAAACCATAGATTGCATATCGCCTTTTTCCTCAGTCATCTACCTAACTATTCGCAACCTTCCCTTTAATATTTAACCTAGGAAGCCCCGGTCTTCTACTACCGTTTCCCACTGGTATTCCTTCCCTGATACACACATACAATGGGGCTCATCAGGCCATGGACAAAGACTTCCTGTGTAGTATTCTTCCTCGAGCTGGGTGTAGCCTTCCTTCGCAAACTCATGGCAATCTGAAGACCAGAAAACCTTGCCTTCGTCTTTACAGTATTCCAGACAAGCCTCATCCATCTCTATGCTTGCTTTTCTGTGATCTTGTATAGTACTGTTGCAGACTATAGGGGGATATATATTGAACGGGTATTCACCATCTCTGTAGTTCTGGAGGAGCATCCGTTGTGATTCATGTCGGTGGCCGCCGTAGACCACTACCTTGTCATTGATAGCAAGATTACTCACAGGATCAACTGGATATGACAGCTTTTCGTCTACGCCGTGTTTTGAAAACACATGAAGTACATCACCCATATCTTCTATCGTTTTACCTCCTTCGTTTGTAAGTCTGGTTGTTTCATTGAAGATCCATATCTGGCAGTGTTCTCCTGTGGAAAGTATCACACAACCTTCTTGGTCGTCGAAATCCTCCAGATAGTTTATGCCCATATCTTCTGCTTCCGTGTGGTCTATCGCCTCTTCACAACCTTCAGTCATTTCCTGCTCAAGGGTATCTAAGAATGCATCATAAATATCACTATCAATTTCACCCGGCAAATATTCAATGGGACTGTGCTTGAAAAGGAAATTTCCATCGCTGTCCGTGATGTCGTATTGTAGATGTATCGAAGGGTCTTGGTCTGTCAGGTGGAACTCTCTGATGGAAACATCTTCATGGTTGTCAGAACCTTCGTCAAATTCGCCATCGGTATGGAAATGTATATACTTTCCTTCCCTGCTTTCCACACCACAGTAACAGCCCAGGGCCTTCGGTTGTATAAGCTCGTCTGCAAGAATGTTGGCGATTGCTTCCGAGGTTTCGCCTATGTCAGCTCCTATGTAAGATAAGACGGAGGGAAACACAACATCATAAACGTCGTATTGTTCTATCTCTGCCTGGAGTCCACAGAAGGCGGGGCACGCATAATCTGTTTCGGAGAGTGCGCCCATTATTCCTGGGAAGATTCCTACCATTGCTGTTGCCGCCAGTAGAGTGATTATTAGGGCTACAACAATCTTGATTACAGATGCAGGTGTAACACCTTTTTGTTTGAACATGTAAACCCCCGTTTTTATTCTTCGTAAACCTCCCAGTAGTAGTGTCTTTCGGGTCCACAAAGACAATATGGACTGCCATAGTCCTCGTCGTTGTCTTCTTCCAGTGGACAAAGTTCTTCGACACTGTCGTAGCCTTCCGGCTGGTATTCTATCATATCAGGTAGCCCAGTCCACAGTGGGCTCAAGTCCTCATCTGTGTCCTCTACACACCGCGAGGCATATGGTATTTTTTCAGTGTCATAATGTGTGTGGCAATATTTTTCACAGGCCTCGTCCAGAGGTCTCCTTATCACCATTCCCCCTCGTTTTTCCGAGTAGCAGGCTATAGGACTGGCCAGCTCAAAGCTATGTTTTCCATCTGCGTAGGTCTGGAGCAATATCCTCTGTGATGGATGTCGACCGTCTCCTCTCATCTCAACTTCGTCACCTATCGCGATGTCTCTTACAGGATCAAAAGTACCGATGCCCGTGTAGTCCTTTACATTACCCATCTCCCTCATAGTTTTACCTTCTTCGTTTTGTATCATCGAGCCTTCTTCAAACCCCCATAATACACAGGAGTCACCACCTTCCATTACAGACACAACTATGCATCCTTCGTAGATGCTGAGTTCATCGTAGCTTCCTGCTAAAGCACTTGCGGGACCTCTACAGGCACTGTGTCCTCCACTGTGGTCGAATATTATTTCACCATCGGTGTCTATAATCTTGTTT
>PWFY01000089.1 GCA_003554235.1 Candidatus Aenigmatarchaeota archaeon | reverse complement strand
TACATATCTGTTGTTGGTAAACTCAGGGAAGAGGAAGACGTTGAACCAGAGCCCCGGGATTCTGTTGTAGAGGGAACAGTGCTTAGCTATGAAACTGATGAACCGATAGGTGGTATACTGGTAACGGTTGAGGATAAAAACACAGGAGAAATATGGACCGAAGAAACAGACAGTTACGGTGGATATTCATTCGAGGTTCCGTCTGGAACTACGGTGGAGATCAGTACAAGCCACACAGACTTCATGAGGGAGTCAGAGACAGTTGAAACAAGACCCGGAACTGTCCATACAAAGGACTTTGTTTTAGAAAAAGAAATACCCGAAGAGAAGGAGTACCCTGTTTTCATCCTACTCCTTGTAATACTGTTGGTGGCTGTTGCTCTTGCAGGCGGTGCCTACCACTTTAAAAGTGGTTCTGGGAAATCTGTCGAGGGAGGAAGGTACAACTACTATTCAAAGCAGAAACCAAAGACTTCAGGGAAAGGACCAAAGGGTCCCGTTGAAACTTCCACGGGAAAAATATTGTCAAGCCCTGAAAGGTTCAAGGGAAAAAGAGTAAGGTTGAAAGGTGATGTTGAACCTTATAAGAAGTACAATGGTAAAACATTCTACCAGATAAAGGATGGTTCGGGCGCTTTACACGGTATATCATCGAAGCCTGACTACAAAGGAAGAGGCAAGATCGAAGGCAAGGTAAGGGTTTCAAATGGCAAACCCTACCTTTACTTTTAGTGTATCGTTAGCTTATTCTATACCGGAGAAACGCAGCTATTCCGCCCATTTTTCCCAACTTTTCGCCTGACTCATGTCTTTCTGAAACTATAAGTACATCGGAACCTCTTTTTTCGGCCTCATTGACTGTATCTTTGAACTCTTTAATTTTTCCTTCTGAGACCAGGATTTTTTTTACTGCACCCAGGTCAACCGCCTTCCTTACTTCATCCTTTCCATATGCTACTTTGCCCGTTTCCTTTGAAAGTTCCTCGAACAGCTGTTCTACAGCCTTGCTTTCTTTGCTCAATCTGGAGTCCTTTACGACCTTGTCAATTACACCCCTCTTTATGACCTCTTCAACACCAGCACTGTCTGCATGGCTAGTGTTTGCCTTTGTACATTTTTTTGAAATGTCATCTTCCTTCAGTTCAATGTAAAGCTCGTCTTTCATAAACCCAGGCCCTCCGACAACTACATGGTCGAAATCCCCCTCCTTCCTTCTTATCATCGACGCTACTTCGCCTATGTACTCGCCACTATCAACAGAATCATACTGCTTGCCCGGTTTCCCGGATCTTACAGTTGCAACTATGTCTGTGCTACTTCCCACATTTGCAATGGTAGCCTTTTCTCTATCCAGAACACAAACCAACACCTTCGGGGGCCTCTTATAGGCCTTTTTTATAGTCTTTATCTGCCATTTTTTCCATCCGCCTTCTTTCACCACGGCCAGTACCTTTCCTGGTTCTGCTACTATTGTGTGGTAGCTGTCCAGTTCTACGTCCTCGGGCCCGTCCTTTATAGGCCCGGTTAGGCGGAGATTCCCTGTGTGTTGGTGGAACTTTATCTTTTCTAGCTCGATGGTGAGGTATACGGGCCTTTTCTCACCTTTCTCCTGCCCATCCTTTCTGTCAATCATCTTCCTTCTCATGGTCTTTGAGCTTACTTTGTCACCTTCTTCCAATACATTCTCCAGCTCCCAAACGTCGTTGGGATTTTCTATCTTTAGCTCCAGCATACCTTCTTTTTTATCGTCCTTTAGAATCTTCATCGTATCACCGACAACAAGTATTTTAATGTTCGGTATAGATTAATATAAGTGGTAGTATGGCCTTTGAAAAAGTCTTGGTAGTAGCTATAATATTGTTTGCTGCCTTGCTGCTGGTTTTCGGCGGCGAATTTGATATAGACAGAACCGAGGATCCAGACCCCGACAGATACGGGTTTAGGCCAATATACCCGGAACACGACTTCTTTGTAGGTATGATGATGGAGACAGACTTCAGCCATAGAATTCTTACAAGAAGTCCCTTCGAGCTTTCTTTCGATGAAACGGAGAGGCTTCTAGCAGAGCTTAAGGACGTCGACGTTCGTAGAGGTTGGCTTAGAAACGAGCCCCACTATCTTGAGTTCAATCTTACAGAAAAAGAACTTGAAAACATGAAGAAGGTGGAAATGGGCTTCGAGGTTGAAGATACCAATGAGCTTAACGAGATGAAGATAGATTTCAACGAAGAGGAGATATATTCTGGATATCCGGGCAAAGGAGAAGTCTATGGAGAGGAGATAGACCTTGACACGGTCCAACAAAACAACCTCTTTGAAATATACGCCGAGTCCTCTGGGTGGAGGTTCTGGGCCCCTACGGTGTACACTCTCGACGTATTTGAAGTAAGTGCCACCGTCTTGGAATCCGAAGACATGGAGTTTGATTTCGAGCTGGACGAAGAGCAGGCTCAGAGCTTTGAGATGGGCAGGCTGGTTCTAAGGCCCGATAGGTTCGTTTCCGAGGAACCGCTTTTCATAGAGGTCAACGGCGAGATTATCTTTGAGGAGAGGGCTGAAGCTCCGGATAGAGGTTCCAAGTGGATAGAGTTTGACTACTTCGATGCGGAACTAAGGGAAGGAAAAAATACTATAAGGATGTTCACCGAGAAGGGAGGTGTCTACAGGTTTAGAGGGGCAAGTCTGGTGGTTTTCTGGGAGACGCCCGAGGCAAAGATGCCTGTAAAGTATATAGATACCACGCGCTCCGACTACAACAGACTGCCCGGTGAGATAACCTTCCGTGTCGATGCCATAGAAGGAATGCCCGAGTATCTGAGCCTGAAAATGACAACTGCAGACGAAGATGAAAGGGAGCTTATGATCGAAGAACCTCTGACAGTAGGAGAGACCGTATCAATAGATATAACCCGTGACGATCTCGCTGTCGGCGAGAACAAGCTTAAATTCATAGTCGGCGGTGATGGAGGTTACTACCTCTCGAACTTCCAGGTCAGGTATTGAAGTTTAGGGTGGTTTTCAGCGTCATGTCAAAGATGATTTGAGTATCTGCGTCTATAGATAGATAATTGAAAACTTTCTGACATCTGTCTGATTATGTCCCGTCTCCTCTGTTTTTCCAGAGCTTTTCTGACCCTGTTCCTTTATTTGTTCTCTTCGACCCCCTCTTTAGCTCTCATAACTTCAAAACAGAAATCACTAACTTCCTGTAAAAAATTCCCAACATCGTTTGCAAAACTTTCAAAGGATCTATACAAATGTGAATCACTGTATATGAAATCACTTAACTCTAAAACTTCATTTGATTGAAAACTATTCACCTCTTTCGCAAGCTTGTTAGCCCTCCTTTCAAGATTACTCAATTCACGAACTGTATTACCTTTACTACCTTTGAATTCTTTTTTGAGTTTTTCCAGCTTACTTCTGTATCCATTAAATTCATCTTTCAAACCCTCTAATTCTTCTTCCAACAATTTCTTTACTCTTCTTCCACAACTAGGACAATCTTCCTCCTCTTCCACATCTTTGTCACCACAATAGGGACAGGTGTAGGCTATAACTTTCTCTTGTTGTTCACGCATACCTCCCAATGGTTCGCCGCAATTGGGACAGTTTTCGGCTTCGACCGAGACATCTATTCCGCAATTCATGCACCGCATTTTCTCTCCATCACTTGAACTCAAACTGTAAACCTCCTCCGCCTTAGTCTTTATGAGCTCAGGGCCCGCATCCAGAAAGTTCTCCTTCGTTTCCTCGATGGCTTCCTCCATGCTACGACCCATCTTCCTCTGGTTCTCCAGAGCTGTCCTGATCCTGTCCTTTCTCCTCCCTGTTACCTCTTTCTCGGTCGTCGCCCCAGAAGAATTCTTATTAGTTTTTGCGTACCCACTTCCTTCCTTTTTGCTAACATGCTTTTTCGTATTTATGGCCTCAGTAACCAATATATATGCCTTCTTCACTTCGTTTTGATCATTTACGTAGTAGGGTATGATCCCTCCGTATTCAGAGAGTTTTGGAACTGGATTGCTACCTACGATTACCATATGAACCCTTGCGTTACCCTTTTCTGCAAGCTCTTTCCATTCCCTTTTGTCGTTCCATCTTGCCGGGTCCATACTCGGATGCGAATGGTATGTACCGATTCTTTCGTTGCTTTTTCTGAAGTATCTTAAAACTTTTTCATGGGACAGCGTCCCGCCTTTTCCGCCCAGAGCGTCCGATATTTTGTATTCAAGTCCTCTATCCTCTTCTTTCATCTCCGGAAGTTTCAAGGACTGTATTCCTTTTACCTCTATTGCAGCTCCTTTTCTCCTTCCGATAAGTGCTCCAACGCTTTCTTCCTTTGCATTTGTCCACTGGGCCCTTAGGTTCCTGAGTACGTTTTCATCCATGATTATTTTTTTGTGTCTTCTTGGGTTGAGTTCCTTTTTCCGAATTTTCCCAGGAAGAATGAAGTTACCTTCCTCGTTCGTGGAAGGATTTTCATAGATCTTACCATCGTAGATCAAGGCCTTTATCCCTTTGATCTGCTTTCTTTTGGGCGGTTCCATTGGTTTCTTATCCTCACCCGCCGACTCCGGAGGTTTCTCCTCCTGCCTGTCGGCATCCGATCTCCCCATCTTTTTGCGTCCCCGTCTTTCACCAAAAAATACTACAGAATATTCAGAAGAACTAAGCTGAAAGGTAAATTCCCCGACATCCCAACTCCCTCTCTCCAGTTTTGATTTGAAATATTTATAAAGAGATTCACTTAACCCATTAGAAGTTCCCATGTAGACCTTGTCCTTACCATCAGGTAGATATTTCTTATAGAAGTCATTATCAGATTTCACTTTATCCGTCATTATAAACTTGTCAACATTTGTTTTTCCAATGCTTTCGGCCCATATATCAGCCATATTTTTGTAAGCCTGGTTATTTTTTTCACTTGGAAACCCACCGGTTTCACCCTTCATGGGATCCACCCCCAACCATTCTTTCATACTGTAAAAGAATACTAATCCAATCGCACCCTTCACAGCGTATATTCCGTCTCTTACCCCCTCTTTTCCCATAGCTTTGTTGATTGCTTCTGAATCTCGGGCATCGATTTTTAGAGCATGTAGTCTTTGAAGCAGTTCATCCGTAATGTCATCGATTCCAAATCTTCTTTGAAGAGCATAGTTTTTAAGCGCTGCATCAGGATTTATGCAGAAATAATCACCCTCAGTTTCTCGAGGATCCATTGATGGTCCATTTTTTGGAGAAGCCACATCAAGAATTCCATCTACACCAATCTTATCGGCATTTTTTAAGACATAGCCCCATATATAAGTACTTCCTCTCCTTTTTCCGGATTTCCTTTCTACTTTTTTGACACCTTCCCTGACAAGATCCTCCAAGCTATTTACTTTCTTTCCTTCACCGCCCGGCTCAGGCGGCTTCGGAGGCTTTTTCTTTGGTTTTCTCGTCTTTTGATCTTTTCTCAAGGGCTCACGTCCGTAAACGATCCAGTTACTTTCAGCAAGCTGCTTCTCCCACCCCCGCCATTTCTTGGGTCCCCAGCTTGATACCTCCGTATTTGAAATCTGTTTCCTCAGATTTTTAGCATAGAGACCGCGGTCGGATATTTTCCCGGTTAATCCAACCTTGTAAAGGGATGTGTTGGTAGAGACTAACAGGCCCTTCTTCTTTTCTTTTAATACCTTCATAACTTCTTGTGGAGTAGGCGGCATATCAGTTTCATGCCGGAAGTAGAGTATTTTACTGTTTTTGTAGTCCTTCTTTTCTCCTCTTGACAGCTTTTCAATAACTTCTTCCGGCATGGCATCATTCATACTTAGTAAAGACCGGAATCTACTATAAAAATGTATACATTTCTGACGTCCCAGAACTCTTCAGCAGGGCAAATTATTTTAATAAGGGCTACAAAGTGTTTCTTAGTTGGGAGAGCGTTCTGAGACGCTCTTACTGTAACCCCCCATGGAACACAGGTGACCACTTTGACCGATAAGCTCAAGAAAAGGATAAAGCAGGCTATTTCTAACCACATGAAAATGGGCCATAGCAAGGAGGAGGCCGTAAACAAGACCGTGGAACTTTTCCAGGAAGCAAACCCAGAATATGTGGAACACGTTGCCGACAGAATATACAGGAAGAAAGGTAGAAGAAAACCTAAAGGAGAAGGACGTGGTAAGAGCAGACGAGGAGGTCTCAGGAAGCCAGAGATGATGGAGGCGAGCGAGGAAGATGATTCTAAAGCAGAGGATCCACATGGTAGAAAGTTTGGGGAGATGTTAAAAGATGCAGGGTTTGGCGAAGATCCCCGGGAGCCCGTGTCCCACAGCGGAAAAATACCAACTTCTACTAGTAGACAATGGGATAAGAGTTTTGACGAAGCAGAGTCTAGTGTCGACTTGAGCAAAGTTAGAGATGTATCTGAAGGTGAGGTAAACAGTCTTGAAGCAAAGTTTCAAAGAGAGCTCGAGGAAAAGGAGAACATAAAGGATAAGCTGGCCTATCTTGAGACAAAGATACAAAGGGCTGCAGATGAAAACGATATACAGGCATTGCTCAACACTATAGCCAAACAAGACGAGGATCTGAGTAGTGGTGATAGGCGTGGTTTGATGAAGAGAGTTCGGTCCAAAGAGGAAAGGATGGGAAAACCAGAAGGAATTCACAGGAAGCTTGGTAGAGGTGCTTCTAATTTAGGGAGGAAGGTTTCACACGGGGTAGACGAAGCGTCTGAAACAGGGGCCAGGGCAAATGAATCAACAAAAATATTTAGAGAGCTTAAGGACATGGCTAAGTCGGGTGTTGACGAGAAGATAGTAGGAGAAAGGATGAATAAAGCAATGGAAAATGGAAAGTTGAGTAAACATCATGCAAGTAAACTCTCTGAAAAGTTTCCTAATCTCCATGGTAAGGGTTTCACTGCTTTTGGAAAAGGTGCAGAACTAATCGGGAAGCCCTGGAGAAAGGCCAAGAGAGAGGTCAAGAACAAGTCGGGAGTCGGTGGGGATGGTGAGTGTCCAAGGTGCGGTTCTGATATAATAATTAGTGTTGAAGAAATTCCAAAGGTTCTTGGCATTTCAGTCCAAGAGGCCGCCGATCTTTCCATGGGCGGCACTGGAGAGAAGGATGATTTGAAGAAGAAAGCAAAGGAAGGCGAAGGGGGCGACGAAAGCAGTTCAAGCGAGGGCGACAAACAGGAAGCAGATGTCGATAAAGGAGGAGAGGATTCCACCGAAGCAGGTGATGATAATGGTGAATAATCTCAGAGACAGGGTAGCCGATAAACTGGAGAGTTATAAGGATATGGGGTACAGCCAAGAAAGAGCTGTAAAGAGAGCTAGCAGGGTCTTCAGCGGCGTGAGACCCAGCTACGTAAAGAGGACAGCAGGCAAGGTTTTCAGGGGTTCGAAGGTTTCCAGTAGATCTAGGCCAGGTGGAGGGCAAAGACTTAAACAGCCTGAAATGATGGAAGCATCGGAAAAGGACGAAGTTGTAAGAGGTAAAAAAATAGAGGGTGATTTTGTAAAAGGGGAGAGAAAAAAGACCAAAGGCCCCGGAACAAAGATCGAGGGAGGTGTAATGGTAGATAACAAGAAGATAGGAAAAATTAGAGACAACGAATCGAAATCGGAGGCTTTGAAAAGGCTCAATGTAAATGTATCGGATGAGGCACATGAAGCTATGGACTTACAAAAAACGTTAAAAGAGAAAGGTGCAGTGGAGGCAGTCAGGGAAAGGGGTTTGCCGGGAGAAGAAGACGAGGATTTGAATGAAGCCTTGGAAGTAAAGGAAGAAATGGATAAAAAAGGAGCACGTGAAGTCGCAAAGGAAAGAGATGGTTGGAGAGAAATTGGAGATAACAGTCTTACGAAGGAAAGTAGAGTGGAACAAAGCGAGGGCCATGGAAAAAGCGGTACATCCAATAATACTGGAGTTAATAAACATGACGAAAATGAAACGGATTTTATCAATCTCACAGGAACTGTTGTAGCTAGTAGATATGGGAAGAGAGAATTGGTGAAGGGGGCGATGGTAAGGTTAGACGTTGGCAGGGAGAGCTACTATGCGGAACAGAAAACAGGTAAAAATGGGACCTTCTGGATCGAGGTTCCAAGAACCGATGAAGTCGAAACACGTGAAGAAGGAACCCTTATAATTGATAAAGGCAAATCCTCATACAATTCAGATAATGATTCAGATTTTTCTTACAGGAGAAAAAATAAGAATGGGGTAAATGTTGAGCTGAGTGATAACACTAGCATCGAGTTGAAGATGACTAAGGCCAAGAAGGGAGTGGGTGGGTCCAAACTCGAACCCGGAAATGACGGAAACACAGGAGGCAACGAACCC
>PWFY01000021.1 GCA_003554235.1 Candidatus Aenigmatarchaeota archaeon | reverse complement strand
TTCCTTGTCCTCAAAAACACATTCATGCTCTTCAAATGTAGATCTCGATGAGAAATCATGTATTTCAAACAACAAAGGTATTTCCATTTTTTCCGGAGAACTCTCAAATATCAAAGTATCTTCCACATTTGCTTCAGATGGGCTTATCTCAACTTCTCTCCTGTAGAAACTTATGCTCCCCGCGCTCGATACACCTGAAAATAAAATGAATCCTACAACTATTCCCAACAAAAGTTTCTTCATACCTAAAGCTTTGTTTGGAGAAATAAATATTTTAAGAAATTGTTCGGTGACTTTCTGAAACGTTTCAGTCGGGGGATGTAACTATACCCCCTGCACCCTGAGAAGCGTACTGATGTATAAGGGCTGCTACACTGTTTGCTATATCTTGAAGCTCGTCTATTTTTATTACCTTTTTCTCAGGTTCTATTATTTCCAGGGACGAAGGTCCAAATATCATAGAGAAACGTACCAGGTTCTTAACAGAAGGGACTACAAATTCAATTTCACAGAACTGGGAATAGGCCTTGTTGGCTTTTTTTGTGGGTGGATTTTCCACTACTTCAGGTTCA
This sequence comes from Candidatus Aenigmatarchaeota archaeon, assembly GCA_003554235.1. Taxonomy (GTDB): domain Archaea; phylum Aenigmatarchaeota; class Aenigmatarchaeia; order PWEA01; family PWEA01; genus PWEA01. The sequence goes on along the minus strand of PWFY01000021.1, from coordinate 7,844 downwards.
TCGAATTCCTTTCTGTATATCTCAATGCCCTCTGCTTCTTCTATTTTCTCAATATGGTTTTCTAACGCTTTCTCTGCCGCCTTCTCTTTTATTGCCATGACTTCTATGTGAGCTCTGGCGCGTATCCAGCCTTTTTCTACCTTTTCTCTTGCGTATTCCTCGTGCATGCTTACCGCACCCTTTATCCTTCTCAACCTTTAAATAGTTTTTTGGGTATCCAACTCTTTCCCTTTATGTTTATGTCTTCACCACAGTTGTAACATCTCATTTCTTTGGTTAGGTGGAAGGCATCTACCGAAAAACCCTCTCTCTTGATAAGAATATTCTGACACTTCGGACAGTATGTTGATTCTGAACTGTGGCCGGGTACGTTTCCACAGTAAACATAATAGAGACCCTCTTCTCTACCTATTTTCAAAGCTCTTTCAAGTGTTTCCAAGGGCGTTGACTCCTTGTCCTTCATCCTGAAGTCAGGACGGAAACGAGAGAAGTGGACGGGGACATCTCTTCCCATATTTTTCTTTATCCATTTTACTCTTTCCCTTATCTCATCGTCTGTGTCGTTTTCTCCGGGTATTATTAAGTTTGTGATCTCGACATGTGTTTTACTATCCGCCAGCTCCTTTAGAGTTTCAAATATTGGTTCGAGGTCTTGGACACCACAGTGTTCTCTGTAAAACTCTTCTCCTCCCTTTAGATCAATGTTTATGGCGTCTAAATATGGAGAAACCTTTTTTAAAGCTTCCTTTGTCATGTAACCATTTGAAACAAAAACATTGTAGAAGTCAGGTACCCCTTCCTTCATAGTGTCGTATGCATACTCTAGAAATATTGTGGGTTCTGTGTATGTGTATGCAATTCCCTGGCACCTATACATCTCTGCCTGATTTTTGACCTCCTCTGGTTTTATTTCTTCGCCGCTTATACCCTCCCAGTCCTGTGAAATACTGAAGTTCTGGCAAAAATCACAGCGGAGGTTGCATCCTAGAGTAGCGATAGACAGTGCTCTACTGCCAGGAGCGAAATGGAAAAGAGGTTTCTTCTCTATAGGATCAATACTAGATGATACGGCCTTCCCATAAACTAGAGAAAATAACCTTCCGTTCCTGTTTTCCCTCACACCACAGAACCCTCTCCCCCCTTCTTTTATTGTACAGCGTCTGGGACATACCCCGCACTTAACCTTACCATTTCCTATTTTTTCATAAATCTCTGATTCTCTTTCCATTGTTTACACCGGCTTTTAGCCTACAGAAGCAACGGGCCTACTATGAAGAAAGAAACCAGGTTAAAGAGTATACCCAGAAGGATTCCGAATACGAATCCTATCATCAACCACTGCTCTGCCATCTTTTTTGTAACCTTTGGCACCTTCCACTGTAGCATTGCTTGGAAAATAACTATAGAGAACCCTACCGTGTATCCAAAAAAGGTCAGATTCTGTATAGGAGATTGTAGCCTCTGGAGTATATTTGCAATCCTCAAGGATTCGAAGAATATGCCGTACAGGAGGCCAACAAAACCCCCAAAATAAATATAGAGCCTCCTCTTGAAACGTTTCTCATCTTCAGGTATCCCAAGCGGGCGGTAGATAAGTCTCTCCAAAAGTACATGCGCTTCTTCCTGCCTTTTGTATACGGAATAGCTTACTATTCCTGTTATAAAACCTGCAAACAGGCCCGTTAAGACTTTTAAGAGGACCTCCCACATACCAAGTTATTGACTACAGGAATATTTAAACATTAGAACAAAAAGAAACTCTGGGCCTCGGTAGCTCAGCTCGGCCGGAGCGGCGCCCTCGTAAGGCGCAGGCCGTGGGTTCAAAAGAAAACCCTTTCGAAAAGTGTTTTCATTCCCAAAGTAGAGGGGGTTTCGGAAAATCCCACCCGAGGCTCCAATTTTCATTTAACAAAGGCTTGTAGCTCTTTCTCTTGGTTTGTGTCAAATTATGTAGTTATTTAAATCCTGGACTAGTTCTATAAAGAGGTGGCTGGCCGTATATTCGTGCCTTGGCCTTTGAACGTGGTACAATGGACTACTATATACCATCGAAGAGTTTCATTGGGGTCTCCCTGGTCTTTTTATTTTCCCTTTTAGTTATAGGTGCAGGTGTCTCGGCGACGAGAACCGATGGAGACGTGGCGATTCTTGAATGCTCTGAGGACAACGTGGAAGAAAAATGTTGCTGTTACATCGAGCAACATACATACCTTTTTTCAGAGGAACATTATGTTGAAAGCTTTGACGTAGAGTTTACTACAGGTAGCTTCGATGGCTGTATAAGCACAGTGATTTTCGAAGTGACAGACGATAGAGGCAAATCTTGGGAAAGAATTAATGATACCCCGGGCAGGGGCAAGGAAAGACTTGAGGAAAGTTTTGATGTAGGTTATGCTATAGACGGCATAAGGGTTTCGGAGGATGCGGGCGGCTTCAGAGACTCCCAGGAATGCTATATCGACCATTCAAAGGTCAGTGTTCAAGGACCTTCGGAGATCGACACGTTGAGTGCAGAAGAGGCCGAACCAGGCAGTGGAACAAGGCTTCTTGTCATATCCAGCATAGTGCCTGGTATAGTGCTTTTTACAGGTCTTCTTTTGTTTTTTGAGGGCGGTTCGAAAACAACAAGTTCCACGGGTTATAGCCGCCTCGGTATCAAGTTCTGTGGTGGATTTTTCGGCTTTGAGACCCTTGTTAACATTATTTCATTGTTTTTACTTCTTTGGTTTGGAACCCAGTTTTCATATGGATTTACAGTTCCCATGTTTGCCTTTGGAATGATTTTCTCTGCTGTAATGATTCTCATAGCGACTGGTATTTCTTTGTTTATTGTGGTGGAGCTTTTTTCTCTGAACAACACTGCCCGGAGATTGGCGTTGTTTTTCAGCTTTATCAGGCTCGTGGGGTCAATTGCCCACGTCTGGCAGAGTGAGTTTTTCTCAGGTTTGATGGCTGTTTTACATGGTACCATATTTTTGTATCTGCTGATCCCAGCCAGGCCGGCGTTTACCAGATCTGGTTCTGCAAGCTATTCCTACTAAACAAACCTCCAGCCCGTTGAGCGAGTATTAATCTATTATTCTTAGTTCTTCAACCCACATTATCTCACAGTCATTGTCATCTCTTCTCAGTGAAGTTTCCCAAGTCCAGCCACGCCATCTTTGGACGTCAACCAGATATCCCTTCAGCTTCACTATGTTCCCTACTCTAACTTCCCCCATCTTCTCCACAAAATGACTTTCATTTGTCACGAGGTGTGTGTTGGAGAAATGTTTTTGAACCTCTTTTTCAGGCAGAGGAATTCTTCGTGTCCTCCAGTAGGCTACTCTATCACTGTGGTATACTTTAAAGTTCTCTAGGTTTTTTGTATCCGACATGGGTCCCCAACCGAGTGCAAAATCATATGGAGATATTTCTGAGATTTCATCATCGAACTCATTGATACTAAGCACCCTGCCTGTGATCTCAAACCTGGCTCTTTTTGTGATCTCCCAATCGTCGATATTTTTTGTCCTTGTTTCCTCGAGCATTTCCTGTTCAGGAGTTTTGTTGACTAAGATACCAGGTTCCCTCTCTATCTCACGGGGTGCAGGTTCTATGAATGTGAAAGCAACTAAGTACAGTCCCGTTATGAAAAATATTATAACCGAAACCTTCAGAATCTGTTTCATATTTTTTCCCGTTCCCTGTACTTTATTTTATTACAGACACTCGAAAACATTCCACGGCTTGCGGCGAGAGGTCCTTGTATAATCAGCAGAGGTTTGTTATAGTTCATACAATCGCTTTATACTTTGATATTGTCTTTTCTCTGCTTTAAAATTTATATAAAACATTCCTGGTGTGTGTTTTCCGACTCTCCTGAAGTTTTAGAGGGATACAAATTTAAGCCACTTGATCTAATATTAAATAGATACCGTTGAACAGGTGTCTACTGTTATTGGGGGTGTTTAAGAAATGAAGGAGGTGAATCCGGAGGCCGTTCATTCTGGCATGTCTCTCAGGGAACATCTCAGGGCTTACGCAAGGAAGGGCATAGACTGCTACGCAGTTGAGAACGACAAAGCATACATCACACTTTCCGAGGATATCTTGGAAGAGGGAGAATATTTGATGAGTTTGCCGGACAGCGTAAATTCAGTTGAAATATTACTACCAGACGAGCAATAAAACAGTCTATGGGTGAAACGCTGTCGTTTTGCTAAACTTATCTGTGCTGTTTGAGCTTTTCTTTATCTCCGAAAAACTTTTAAGCAAAAGGGCCTTTATTGAAAGGGTTGGAGGTGTCTACATGAAGTTGGTTTTTAAAGTCGATGAAGACGACAAGTCAAAGCTCCAAAACATTCTCGACGAGGACCCCGTTTCAAGGCTATCCATAAGCCAGAAGAACGCCAAGGCCCTGGACTTGGAAATGGAAGGCGTTTTAACAGTCCTGGAAGGTGCCGAGGATTCCTGTGAAAAGGCCAGGGAAGAGCTATCCAAGTTTGCAGAGGAGCTCGAGGACGAGGAGAAGAAAAAGGTTGTGGAGTCCATAGAAGCCGCGGAAAAGGAAGCAGAGGAAGGATTCGGCTCTATCTTCGGTTGATTGCCTGGAGTACATAAGAAAATATTTAAATGGGGAAGGGTTAAACATATCCAGGTTATTATGGCTTTTTGGAAAAGTGACGATAAGAAGAAAGAGGAAATAGAGGAAGTTAAAAGACAGGTCGAAAGCAGAAGCAACGAGCCCGATACACGACTACCTGAGCCCCCGAAACCTCCTATTCCCGAGGAAGAGGCTCCAGACCAGGATCCTGGGATCAGTGAAACCAGGATTGACAGGGAACTGGAAGAACCTTCCATAAGGATGAGAGAAGAGGAACCAGAGCCTGAACTACGCAGAGAGGAGAGTTCACAGAGGCGTCGTAGAGAAGAGCTCCCAGAAGTTACAAGGAGACCACCGGCTAGAGGTTCCGAGGAAGGTGAGTTTGCTCCACTTTTTGTTAAAATCGACAAGTATGAGGAAATCCTCCAGGACTTGGAAATTGTAAGAGGTTCTCTCGAAGACTTGAAGATGTTGATCGAGCTTATGAACGAGCTTGATCAGGTAAAGAGAAGTGGTATGAGCGAGCTTACCAGAGGCATATCTGGACTTGCAGACACCTTGGTTAACATGGACTCCAAGTTCATCAGGCCCGAGGGGACAGAAGAAGCGGTTAGGGAGCCCGAGTCGGAAGTTGGAAGAAATGTACGGGAGCTAGAGGAGAGTCTCAGAAGCATACGGGACGAGCTGGAAAGACTAGAGTAAACTTCCACTTTTTACCTTGTTTTGCGGGGGTACCCAAGCGGTCAAACACAGGGCTATAGGGGCCAGACTCAAGTTTCCTTGAGTTTTGAGGGGATAGTTTTCTAGTTGTTATTTCCGATGAGAAATCTGGTGGCTTAGTGCCTTCGTCGGTTCGAATCCGGCCCCCCGCATCAACAGACCAGTTTCATGGTCTGTTCATCCCAGGTACCGTATGGGCCTAGGATTCTAATTTCATACGTACAGAGCCTAAGGAACATTGCAGTTATAGAGGTTTCTTCCAAGTATACTTCGATTTCTGTGTCTGCCGCTTCATCGTCGCCAATCGTGCGGGTATCCCCAACCCACCCTACAAAATCTTCGTCTCCTGTAGGAATTGCATTTATGTCAACCACTTCTTCGAACTTGTGTTCACCTACGTATTTTTCACCTTCCTGTTTTTGTTCCCCGTCGATTACCAACTTTCCATCGCCTTCCACGTCCACCTCCAGAGTAAAGTTATCTCTTTTGAAATGTGCCGTTTGTTCCACGTCGTAGTGGGGCATCCCAAAACTTATTTCCCTTTCATCAGAACTAACCTCATCGCCGGTCCACTGCTCAAAAACCCAACCGTATCCAGGATATGCCTCCATGTTTACCTCCTCTTCGAACTTGTAAGTAAAGGTATCACCATACTCGGCTTCATGTCCGTCTACATCAACAACTCCATCCACAGTTCCAAGCCAGTCATCGGGTTCCATGTGTACGGTTAAATCATACTCCCTTCTTTCGAAGTTGGCAGTCATTACTATGTTTTCTGCAGGCATTTCAAAACCTACCTCCTTGTCATATGAATCAATGTAACCCGTCCAGTTGACGAACTTCCATCCGGTACTAGAGTTTGCAATCAACTCCACCTCATGCTCGAACTCAACCTCATGTGTACCTAGACCATACTCAGATTCAGTACCTTCTCCGGAGGCGTTTATCTTGAGATCGAAATCATCTCGTTCAAACCATGCAGTTATTTCTTTGTCTTCGTCCATGTACACTTCCACCTCCTTTTCCTCCGGGTCGCCGTCATAGTCGCCTGTCCATCTATCAAAGACCCAGCCTATATCAGGGCTGGCTTCTGGGCTCAGTTTTGTTGTCCTATCAAAGTATTCCGAACTATTGTCGCTGTGCCACTCGCCGTCTATCCGGATCCTGCCACCACCTTCGATGGTCCAGTCAAGTTCGTATTTTATGAACTCTATGGTGACTTCTTCTGTATCCGTATCCCCATGTTTTACAAGCTCTACTTCAATGTTGTCCGTTCTTTCACCGTCTCCAACATCCGTATCCCAGACCAGGGTTTCGGTTTCTGTGCTTCTCCCGCTAACAGAAACATCCTCTGTGTCGACTATGTTACCATCGAAGTCGCGTAACCTTACTTCGTCGTCGTCGGATATGTCGCCAAGGTTTTCTACAGCGACATCGACTTCAAGGACATCACCCTCGGTGACAGGCGAGTTGGTATCTATTATATCTACCACCAGTTCTGCTTCTCTCAGGAAGTTGGCGGTCGCCGTGATGTCTTGGTCTATTGAAAAGGTATACTCCTTATCATCTGAGCCTATATCACCAGACCATGTATCAAATACCCAGTCGTCTTTTGGTTCTGCTTCTATTGTAACGTCATCTCCCCTCTCGTATGTGCCCTCACCACTTGTTGATCCTCCATGACTGGGGTCTTCATTGAGGCTTACCTTGTATTCCTTCAGTTTGATCTCGACGTCGGTAGTTTCAGAGTCGTCTTCTGAAGACACTTCGCCTGTGTATGTTCCTGCATCTCCAACTCCGGGCATGACTTCAAGCGTTGTAGAGCTACTGCCCCCTGGTCCAACTGTAATATCTCTCGAGGCGGTCCCGAACCCAGGGTTCCATACAATTTCCTGAGTACCTTCCACCTCTCCGGTGTTTTCAACTCTTACGCGGGCCGAACTCTCGTCCTGTTCCTCCCTCCCGTCCGGGTCGTGGTCGGAGTGACCTGTCCGGAAAGATACCTCAAAATTAGGCTCCTCGAGAAAGTTTGCCACGGCTTCTTTATCTTCGTCTACATTATAAAACGTATGCTGAGTGTCTGTGCCGCTGGCATGGCCTGACCATTCATCGAATACATATCCACTGTCAGGTTCGGCATTAACAGTGGCGTCGTGACCGTGTTTCACAACATCACTACCACAGTCCCCGGTCACCGATCCGTCACCATCCCCGACACTGCAGTCGATATCATATTCCTCCAGCTCTATGGCTAGCCAGGTTTTTTCGTCGGAACCTCCCATTGTAAACTCACATGTGGACCCCTGGCCATTACATGGTCCATGATTCCACCACTTGAATCTACTACCATCAGTCCCTTCCGCCTCTATCTTCACGTCCTCACCTTCGTGATATTCCTTCACTATGTCGTCAAAGCCTTCTTGAACCGTGTGCCAGCTTCCTCCGTTGAACCTCACCCTTCCTTCCGCACCTTCTTCGAACCCATACGATTCAGCAACTGTGATGGTTTGCGGTTCCTCTATGTATTCTATTGTAACCT
>PWFY01000082.1 GCA_003554235.1 Candidatus Aenigmatarchaeota archaeon | reverse complement strand
GAGGAAAAGGTAGTGACTGTAACTGTAGATGTTCCTTATGAAGATGGTGGGGAAAGTAGTGAGATCTGGGTGGAGGCTTCATCTGATGAGGCTGAAGACGATCATAGTTTTGTGTTGAGCTGGCCAGAAGAATATGAACTTAAAATAGAAAAGATAAAGGCAGGCGAAGGAAAGATATTTGTAGATAGTTTGGAAAAGGACCTTCCTTACAACAAAAGCTTCTTGGAAGGAACTACCGTTGAAATCAATGCAACACCTGAAAACGACTGGAGTTTCAGTCATTGGATAGGAGATTACCCGGAGAATGGACAGTTTAATGATACTATAAATATCACCATGGACAGTGACAAAACTCTTAGGGCATACTTCCAAGACGTCAACGAAAGCATTAACCACACACTATCCATTGATATAGTAGGTGAAGGTGAAACAGATCCCGAAAAGGGCAATCATACTTACCACCACGGTGAACTTGTCCCAGTAAAGGCATACCCAGAATACTGTTGGATATTTGAAGAGTGGACCGGAGACATAATGGAACATTATGATGGAAATGAAACTGAAATAACCGTCAATATGTCCAAAGATAGAGAAATAGTTGCAAACTTTACAAAATCGCCCGACTGTCACAGTTTAACGATAGATATTGAAGGTGACGGTGAGACCGTGCCCGAGGAAGGCACCCATCTTTATCAATCAGGAGAAATTGTTGATCTAGAAGCAGTCCCTGACAGCGGCTGGGAATTCGACAAGTGGACCGGAGACTACCAGGGTACCGATAAGACAATAAGCATTGAAATGGACAGTGATAAGATCATAACGGCCCATTTCAAAGAGGAGGATGACCCATCAACGGGAAGAAGGAGAAGGAGACCGCCGGCAGTTGTGCCTGACCCCAAGCCTTCGTTGGAGGTGGATGTAGATGAAATATACATTATCCTAGAGATCTGCGAGTACCACAACACATCCTTTGATATAACCAACAAGGGAGAGGCCGACGATACTGTAACACTGGCTGTCGAAGACGTTCAAGAGTTGCTGGAGATTGAAGAGGATGAGTACAAAATACCTGCAAATGGAACCACTACAGTTAAAATGAGTGCCAAGGCACCAGAAGGCACGGAACCGGGCAAATACGAAGGTTCTGTTTTAGCGGAGGGACAGAAAGATGAGTTTGAAATTCCTGTAACTTTGAAGGTCCTTGAACCGGAACCAGATATTCAAATAACAGATGTAGATGTAGATATCAAAAGGAAGGAACCTCCTGCAGAAGTACTTGTGACTTATACAGTCAAAAACCTTGGTAAGGGAGAGGGCACAAGAGAAATAACAATTACAGTCGATACAGAAAAAATCTTCAGTGGAAAACATGAACTCGACGTCAACAAGACAGAAACCATATCTGTCCCACATACACTAGAAGAAGCTGGAAAATATGTGTTCAAGGTAAACGGAGAAGAAAGGACGGTAGAAATACCTGAACCAGATCCTGTACCGGGAATTACTGCCAGAATTTTAGAAAGATCCGTTGAGCTTTTGATTGGAATCGTTGCCCTGATAACAATAGTCTTCTTTTTTATAAGGAATAGAAATCAGTGACCATGGTTCGAGGGCAAAGTTTTTAAGTGTTTAAACATTGTAGAGGATAGGTGAAACTATGCCAGAAGAAGCAGCCAGAAAAAGACTCTTCGAAAATGTATTTATCTGCATGAACTGTAAGGTGAAAAATAGAGCAAAGCCCAGGAAAGTCAGGAACAAAAAGGTTAAGTGCAGGAAATGTGGTTCGAAAGATCTCAGATTGAAATCCAAAGAAGACAGGAGTTAGACGATGAAGCCCTTTCTAAGGCTCATAAGACCAGTAAACTGTACAATGGCAGCTGTAGCTGTTTTAATAGGGGCCTATCTAGGTGGAATGTCGACATTCCCACCGGTTCTATTCGCCATGGTGGCCGCCTTTGTGGTTTCCGGTGGAGGAATGGTGATAAACGACTACTACGACAGGGACTTGGACTTCATATACGACTATGACAGACCTATACCCAGCGGAAAGGTCTCTCTTAGAACTGCTCTCATACTCGCATCCTCTCTTTTTACAATAGGAATATACCTGTCTTTCTGGATAAACATACATGCCTTTGCAGTTGCAGCAGTCAACTCCACTCTCCTTATAGCATACGCCAAAGACCTACAGAAAAGGTTTTTTATCTCCAATCTTACTGTATCCTTTCTTGTGGGATCGACGTTCGTATTCGGTGGGTTAGCCGTTGAAAACTTTCTTCCAGCACTTCTCCTGGGGTCCATGGCATTCTTTGCAAATACAGGAAGAGAGATAATAAAGGACTTAGAAGATAAGAAAGCAGATGCCACAAAGGAAATAAACTCTGTACCTATAGTTCTGGGTGAAAACAAGTCAAGGCATATTTCCTCGGTTCTTGTAATAGCTGCGATTGTCCTGACCCCAGTTCCCATAGTTCTTGGGATCTTTGAGCTCTGGTATGGTATAGCTGTATTAGCCTCCGTAGCAGTGTTTGTAAAATCGGTGAAGATGATAGAGTTCGATGAAGAAGCCGCGAAGGTTCAGGGCATGCTTAAACTTGGAATGCTGATTGGGCTTATTGCATTCCTGGTGGGGGCCCTATGAAGATTTGAAAATGTAATTTTAAACCAAAAAATGCACCCTTCAAGATTTAAATATCCCTTCCCAAAATCTTTGTTGTTATGAGCAAAGAACTAGAAGACTGTGAAAAGGTCAAGGGCAAAGAAAACCTCAAACTTGAAAAAATTAATGAGATGGTAAAAGAGGGTAAGATAGATCCTGGAAATGTCAAGTTTACGACCTGGCAGGACAAGAAAAACGATGACGGTGAGATAATAGGAACAGTAAGGGTTGTACAGGAAGAAGATGAGGATCTTGCAAAGGTAGAGTATATATGTCCAAGGTGCCAGAATCACGGCTTCAGGAAGACAGAATACAAAAGGCCTTTCTGGGTCAAGTGCGAAAACTGCGAAAAAAGCTTTTCAGTACCACGGCTAAAGGATAAAGTAGACCGTAAGAAAAAAGGCCCTGATGCGTAAAAGAGCCTCGGTGGCTCAGGGGTAGAGCGCGTCCTTGGTAAAACCTTTTTACAGCGAGCTGTAGAAACGTATTTGCGTTGGGGATCGCAAATTATGGAAGTTTTTGAATCCATGTGGTTTCGAATAATTGGAACTTAGTTAAGAAATACTTCCAAATCGCGAAAGGGGATTACGAAAAGGACGAGGTCGCGGGTTCAAATCCCGCCCGAGGCTCCAATTTTCTTCTTATTCTTTGAGACTTAACTAATAAAAACTTCATAACCATGAATATAAAGAGGTAAAATGCCCCGAAAAGAAACAGGTACACGAAGATTCGGAGCCTTCTATGGTGTCTTTGTGCCTACATTCCTAAGCATAGTAGGTGTCATATTATTTCTACGTCTAGGATACATCATCGGAGGAGCAGGAATTCTTGGAGCTATTGCCATAATAATCCTCACCGTATCTGTAACTCTCGCAACAGCTCTTTCTTTGAGCTCTATAGCCAGTAATATACGAATAGGATCGGGAGGGGCATACTCTATAGTAACAAAAACACTGGGTCTGGAGATAGGAGGTAGTATAGGAGTTCCGTTATATCTCGCCCAAGCATTCTCTGTTGCACTTTATGTATTTGGTTTTGCAGAGGCATGGAAATTTGTTTTTCCAAATCACAGCATGACCGTGGTAGCCCTAATTACATTCGCTTTGCTGTTTTTAATTACAGTAATAAAAACAGATTTTGCAGTGAAGGTTCAGGTTGGAGTATTTATTCTGATATGTCTAGCACTTGCAGTCATTTTTGCAGGCGGTTTTTTAGAACCTACAGAACTTTCAGTTCCCCTGGTAACAGGAGAAGGACCCTCCTTTTGGACGCTTTTTGCGATATTCTTTCCGGCCGGCACAGGCCTAATGTCAGGGATAGGAATGTCCGGGGAACTCACCGATCCAAAGAAACAGATTCCAAAGGGAATACTATACGGTCTGGGAGCGACAACCATAATATATCTTGCTGTAGCCGTCCTAATATCATATTCGGCGACGCCTGCTCAGCTGTTGGATGACACGCTCATACTTGCAAACATGTCCTTTCTTCCTGAGCTAGTAGCACTAGGGATACTGGCTGCAACGTTCTCGAGTGCTCTAACAATGCTTATGGCAGCACCGAGGATACTGCAAGCAATGGGAAATAAAAAAATCCTTCCAAAGAGCAGATTCTTTGGCAAAATCTCAAAAGGAGGAGAACCAAGGAACGCAGTATTCGCAACCTGCCTCATAATAATTCCCCTGCTTTTTCTAGGGAACCTTGATTCTGTAGCCCAAGTACTGACGATGTTCTTCTTAATAACGTATTCGAGCATAAACCTATCTGTCTTTATAGAACAAAGACTTGAGTTAAGGAGCTTCCGTCCAACCTTCAAAGTGCCAGGCTTTGTACCTTTCTATGGTTTTGTAGCTTCTTTGACAATGATGTTCATAGTAAACCCTTACGCAGGGATTGTTGCTTCGGTTGCAGTAATAATAATCTACATGGTTCTTTCAAAAAAGCCCATGGACGAAAAACACGATGATGTGAGGTCAGGTCTTTTCCAAGCCCTTTCAGAATGGGCAGCCGAGAAAAGCCGGAGGCTGCCTGAATCCTCAAGCCACACATGGAAACCAAATATGCTTGTTCCTGTGGTGCACCACGAATCCCTGATAGGAAATTTCCCGATAATAAGGTCCATAGCTTATCCCCATGGAAGAATGACGGTCCTTGGCCTTAACCTCGAGGATGATGATACAGCCCCAGGAAAAAGAAAATCGAGCCTTGAAAAAATTCCAGATGTTGTTGATAAGTTTGAAGACAAGGAGATATTCACAACTTTCTCTACTATAGATGCACAGGACTATGTCAACTCTGTTATAATTTCAATGGAGGCCATAAAAAGCCAGGTCTTCTCGCCAAATATACTTTTCCTTCCATACGGCCCAGAGGGACTGAAAAACGAAGAAATAGAAAGTATAATATCTACTGCCGAAGAAAACAACTGCGGTGTGATGCTCATGGACAAAGACGAAGAGGTAGGGTTGGGATCACAGGAGGATATACATGTCTGGATATCGCCCAAGGCACTTGAAAAAAATCTCTTCGAGGAAAGGTACTACGATCTTTCCCTCCTGGTTGCATATAGCATCAAAGAGAACTGGAACGGTAAGATAAATATCTGGATGGCTGTTGAAGACGAAGAGCAGGCTGCAGCTGCTCAGGGCTACCTCCATAAGCTGCTCTACGAGGCAAGGTTCCCGAGATCAACAGAAGTCAATGTTGTTGTTGAAGAATTTGATAAAGTACTCAAGGAAGCACGCAGCGGTGATCTGCATATAATACCATTTGAAGGTTCGGATGTTAAATCTATCTCAAAAATATCTGAAACAGGCAAAAAGTCGTTTTTGTTTGTACATGATTCGACGAAGGAAAGTACCCTAGCCTGAAGTGATCGAACTGTTATTTTTCAGGAAACATAGACCTCTATCTTTTTGTTGCTTGCAAGCGCCCTGACAATCTTTTCACCTAAATCCGAGTTCTTTGTAAGTTTTATTTCACCGTTCTTGCCAACTGTTGCAGTAAAAAAGTATTCCTTGTCTATGTATATGTTCGCATTCTCGCCGGAATATTTGTTATCAAAATTAAAAACCACATGAGCACCGGCTTCCCCCATTTCAAAGTCTATCTTATCGCCTGTTGTCTTAGTCTTCGGCTCAACATCTATCTTCACGCCAAGCTTGTCCTCGATCTTATCAACGGTCTTCCCATTCTTACCTATGAGCTGGGCTATGTTGTCATTATCGACCTTGGCTACTATCCTGTCATCGGAAACAAATTCCACCTCAGGATTGTCATCAAAGCTCCTTAGTTCCTGAATTATCTTATCCTTCGCCAGTCTCTGAACACCCTTCTCTTTTTCCTCCTGCACAGGCACTACAATATTTTCTTCTCCGTAGGTATATATTTCATATTCCAATTCCTTGGTCTCGAAGTCCCTTATATCTATAACAGGTCTTGCAAGATCCTGCTCCTGCATACCCGATGGGACCTTAACGTTCATAGACAAGGAGTATACCTTGGTTATATCACCTGAATCTATGTGAATTATTGTATCAAGAACGTGTGGTATCATACCAAGCTCCGTTCTTCCGACGAACCTCTGGACTGCATCAATTGGATCGGCGGCATGAACAACACCAACCATTCCGGTACCGGCGAGACGGAGATCGGCAAATGTAGAGAAGTCATAACCCTTCCTGACTTCATCGTATACGGTATAGTCCGGCCTGACAAGAAGTAAGGCGTCTGCCGCATTGTCCATCCTTCCTTCTAGTTCTGTATACTGTGTTATTTCCTTCGATACATTCAAATCCCGTGGCGATTCCAAGGTCTTCACTATCTTGCCCTGCGAAGAATAAAACTCGGCGAGGGATTGGGCAAAGGTTGTCTTTCCGCTTCCAGGGCTACCTGCTATAAGTATGCCCTCTGCTTTTTCCTCAAGTCTGTTCCTAAGCTTTTTGGTTACCGAGTAATCGTCAAGTGTAAGTTTTACAACCGGTCTAACAGCGGTTATCTCTCTTTTGAGAGAGAAGGGCGGTCTGGCTATAACTATCCTGTAGTCGTCGTATTGAACTATATCCACGCCTTTTTTTGACATTTCTATCCCGGCTTTATCCTTCCTTCTTGCAAGATCAAGTATATTCTTACTAAGTTTTTCCAATTCGTCTTTATCCAAAGTCTCTTCAGAGACCTTCTGAAGTCTGAAATTACCCGGAGAGCCCCTTTTAACCTTGGGTTCGCAGCCCTCGATAAGATGAACACTCATGGTCTTTTCGTCGAAGTAATCCTCTATGAAAAGTTTATCTTCCTCCTCCTGCTCCACATAAACAACATCCAGACCTTCTGCCTCGGCAACCTGTGACTGTACATAGTCCTCTGTGTAAAGAATAGCATCCTCCTCGTCAACATGGTCCTTTATCAGAGCATCTATTCTTCCCTTGTTTGCAAGCTTTATCTCTTCTTCAGTCGGCCTCCGTCCTATATGCGAAACCTCTATACCTTTATCCTGGAAGGTCCTCAACCTTTTTATCTCATCAAGGCCCTCAAAACCAGTCTCTCTGCCTCTGTTTGCCTGAGCCTGTAACTCATCAACCACTGCTTCAGGTATAATTATCTTTGTATTTTTCAAATCGCCTTTCTCAACCATTTCTGATAGTCTCTGGTCTATAAGTATAGACGTGTCTGGAACTATCTTCTCTTTTTCCATATCCTTTTTCTCAGTCATCACAAACACCTAAACCTAAATTTCAGTATACCGGAGAAGGGGTCAGCTTTAGAATTGACCTTAAGCTTTATAAGCCTTTTGGAGGCCAAAAAAATTAAAACAACGAATCCAATTCTAATATATGCCTAGCTACACAAAAGTAATGGAAGAGGGCGAAAAGGTGAAAACCTGGGAAAGGGGTCCTATAATCAAATACAATGACAAATACTACTGGATAGACGAAGAAAAAGAAGAAGTGGTTCTGGAAGGCAACTTTATCTAGACTTTGTAAAAAGCTGCAGGGATTATTTCACCTCTGTAACATCGCCTATCGTCAGGTTCTCATTTTGACCTCCGGATTCAAAAGAGTTTTCCTCGTTTTCATCGTAGAGTTCAATATCCAGTTCTCTTTCGAGTTTCTCGGAGATTTTCCCATCGGGTTTGAGGTCTTCGTTCTCAATTCTCCTGATAACTGATTTTTTAACTGATATTTTCTTCGAAAGCTCCTCCATCGTGAGATTTTTGTTCTCTCTTGCCTTTTTAACTTCCCTCCCATAGTCCTTCTTCAACATCCTTTCCGAACCGGACCATGTTGCAGCAGCCACAGGGCTCGAGTTTTTGGAAACTCTGTCCTCTACCCTTTCAAGCCTCTGCTTCCTTTCAGAAAGATCTCCTTTTACCTCACCAAGTGAAGAACATTCGCCACAGACCGACATGTCGCTGCCCTCCAAAGATACAGTCTTCGTCGCATCGGACGATCCACATACCTCACATTTCAAGAAAATCACCTCTTAGAAACTTTAAAATGTTGGACATACCTATCAAGTAAATCCTCTTGGGTTTTAAGATTCCCAGTTAAAGATTGTGTATTCTAATTTAAATAAATCAGAAACCGGAAAAGTTTAAATAATTTACAGGAAAATAAAATAGTGGTGTTTTCATGGTAGGTGGATATTTTATCAATGGTTGGTGAAGTAGTCGGACAGATCCACTTCTTTAAAAACTGCAGGACTTCAAAGAAAAAGCATATAAAAGAAAGGGAGGAATCATTTAGAGTCTGGTATTATGAATGAAAGTTACAGTCCCAGAGAACTGGAAAAGGAGATCAGGAACTTCTGGGAAAAGGAAGATATAAAGAAAAGGGCTAGAAAAAAGAACAAGGGAAAGAAAAGGT
>PWFY01000009.1 GCA_003554235.1 Candidatus Aenigmatarchaeota archaeon | reverse complement strand
TTTTTATCCTTTCCGAACCACAGGCCGGGCAAATTCTCATGGTATCACATTCTCACGAAAGAACTTTAATCTTTTGATGAAAGGAGTTTTTGAAGACCAAACAAAGTTGTATTTTACGAAATATTTAAAGTGGGTCACAAAAAAGAGGTATTATGCTGAAGGAGAGGATCGATGAGTTCTATAGGAAAGAAGACGGAGGCGGTAAAAGAGACTACTTCTATGCCTCCGAGGTCACGGACTGCAAAAGAAAAATATACTTCAAGATGAAAGGTGCAGAAAAGGAGGAACTTGATCCCCAGACAAGCAGGAAGTTCGAGAGAGGTAATCAGATACACCAGAAGCTGATTTCAGCATTGTATTCAACTGGTGTGGTAACGGCATCGGAGGTTGAGATGCCCAACCAGTCCCTTTTCCACGGGAGGGCAGATGCAGTAGTCTCGCTGAACGGTGAAAACTACGTAGTCGAAGTAAAGTCTGCAAGTCCCTACGCTTTCAAAAAGCTCGACGGCCCAAAGAAGTCATGGGTAAGCCAGCTCCAAATATACCTCAACCATTTCGATATAGAAAAGGGGATAATACTAGTAGAATGTAAGGGAACACAAAAACTGGAAGAGTTCTGCATTGAAAGGGATGAGAAAGTTTTCGAAGAGCTGGAAAGGGAGTTCGGGGAACTCCTGGAGATGGTAAGGGAAGATGTAGTGCCTAAAAAACCCGATAAAAGCAACTGGAAGTTCGACAAGTGCAGATACTGCCTATACGAAAAGGCTTGTCGTCAAGCCAAAAACAGTCTGAAAGGGTTCACAGGTTGACATGATGGGAAAGAGGATACTGGCGAGTGGTAAGTTCGACCTCCTGCACCCGGGACATATACATTATCTAAAGGAGTCCGCAGATCTGTCCGACGGGGGAGAGCTTTGGGTTGTTATAACCCACGAAGAAAACATGGAGGAAAACCTCTTCTCGAACCAGGAAAGAAAAAGAGTTGTGGAGGCCTTGGAAACCGTGGACAGGGTCGTGGTTGGGAAAAGGAAAGTGGATTATGAGAGCGTATTGAAGGAAGTGGACCCCGACGTGGTTACAGTAGGCTACGATCAGGAGAGGAAGAGTTTAGAGAAAGCCATCCGAAAACTAGGTAAGGATATCGAGATCAAAGAAATAAGCCCCCTGAACCCGGAAAAGTATTCATCAACCATCTTGAAAAGTTTGATAGGGGAATAGATGTTCTCTCAGCTCTCGAAGCCAGAAACAAGAGAATCTATATTTTCACCAAGCTTCTCTGGGACATAGCCTCCTTCAAGTACGAAAAATGTTGGAATATCAAGCTCCGAAAGTCTTTGCCCTAGACTTCTATAAGATTTTGTAGTGAGATGTATTTTAGACCCTAAGGAATCTTCTTTGTAGGTATCGAAGCCTGCAGAAACCGCCAATAAATCAAAACTCTGATCAAGGTTCAAAAGCCTGTCAAGGATTTTCATATATTCATCCTCGCCTGTATGTTCTCTGAAAAGATGGTTATGACAGTTTTTCACTGATCTAACACCGGTCCCGGGATAGCCTGTCCCATGGAGTGAAACATACTCCACCCTGCCCGAACCCAGGAATATGTCCTGTGTTCCGTTGCCGTGATGCCGGTCTATGTCAACAATCAATGTTTTCCTCCCAAGTTTCCTAACTGCCACAGCAATACTGTTAAAATAACAGAAACCACCGACGCTGTTCCGTGTGGCATGGTGTCCTGGAGGCCTCATCAAGGAAAAGCCTTCCACCTCGGCAGCCCTTATTGCACCGCCTGCAGACAGCCGGGCGTAATCATATATACCATCGTATTCAGGACAGTCCATACTAACAAAGCTCCCATTCCTAACTTTTTCAACCAGCTCTCGACTGTGGACCCTCAAAAGGTCCTCCTCACTGCACTTCTCAGGCTTAATAAACTCGTATCCCTTGTCCCTTAGAAATTCTGCCGCCTCCTCGACGCGCTCCGGTGATTCAGGATGGCCCTTTCTGGAAAAACCAAGACAGTCCTGCGAGTAAACAATCTTCATGGCCCAAAACCAATATCAAACCTTGGAAAACCCGGATTCAGTCTTCAGCCAGCCTGTAACCTATCGTTGTCTTGAAGAAGTCTTTTGGATGGAGTTGAAGATGCAAAAAAGGTCCTGACATACCGTATTCCTCGTCAGAAACCTTGACCGGGTTCCTCAAAACCTCTGCCTTTTCAACCTCACCTCTATCGACTAGTTCATCAAGCTTTTCCTGAACATCCTCGGTACTCTTTCCTTCTACTCCTGCAGCTATAACCTCAGGCGGCAGATAGACTTCGCTCCCGTCTTCCATATATTCTTTTAGCTCCTCTTGACCCCACTCAAGGACCTTCTTATAATCATCAAGTGTGATTTCTTTATTTTCCGTCATGTGTAGTATAACGACAATAAAAGTTAAATATTTCAACAGTCCAGATCCTTGAGCATGTAAGGTCCCTCCAGTCTGTAGCCAAACTCCCTGTAATAATTTCTCGCGCCGACCCCGGAAATAACAGCCAGCTTATCCATACCTTCGGAGGCTGCAATTTTTTCCGCTTTTTTGAGAAGCCTTTCCCCATATCCCTTGTGCTGAATCCTTTCCGAGCCCCCGACGGGGACTTCAGGACCGTAAACATGGAGCTCGCGGACTATACCGGTTTCTTTGTTCAAGACCTCGATAAAAGGCTCGTCCGGAATCCGCAGACGAAGCAATGCCGCTATGACATCTTCATCTCTGTCCTCAAAGGACAGAAAGTAGTCCGTTCCCCCCGAAGCCGGATAGCTTCTTTTCACCAACCCGAAGTCCAGATTAGAGATGTCCTTGTCTACCCTACCAACCTCCCTGCACCTTATACATCTACAGTCGACGCCGCGGTCTTCCATCTCCCGGGAAACTATCTGCCGAAGGTTAGACTTCTTACAACCAGCGGCTATTGTCTGGACAGGAACGTCTCTGTGAAGACGCATAACACGAACCCATGGAGGTATCTCGGACCTCATACCTACCAACAAATCAACTAGTTCCTCGTCATCGTAGGGCTCATATTCGCCTTCGTTGTACAACTCCTCGAGCTCCGAGTTCTCTATGACGAGAGTAGGGTAGATCTTCAGAGAGTCGGGCATGAAACGTTCATCCTCAAAGAGCTTCTTGAAATACTCCATATCCTTTTCAACCGTAGAACCGGGTAAACCTGGCATATAGTGGTAGGTTACCTTAAAACCCGAGTCCTTGAGAAGTCTTGTGGACTCGACCACATCCTCAACGGTATGCCCCCTGTTCACCCTGTCGTATAGCTTATCGTCAGGGATCTGAACACCGACCTCTGTCCTCGTAGCACCCAGATCCAACATCCTCTTTATCTCTTTCTCCTTGCAGTAGTCGGGTCTGGTTTCCACGGTAAGTCCAACGCACCTGTGGTCGGCATCTTCATTTTTCCTCTTGGCCTCACAGAGACCGCTGCTCACCTCCCCGTTCAACGCATCAAAACAACCGCGCACGAACTTTTTCTGGTACGTCCAATCACGGGCAGGAAACGTACCTCCCATGACTATCATCTCTACCTTGTTTGCATGGTGTCCGGTAAGCTCCAGCTGCTCCAGGCGCCTTTTGGTCTGCTCATAGGGATCAAACCTGTTCTGTTGGGCCCTCATTACCGCTGGCTCGTTATCAACATAGGACTGTGGTGCTCCATCGTCCCTTGGACAGTACAGGCAAACGCCGTGTGGACACTCTTCAGGGGAAGACATAACTGCAATCACTGAAACCCCCGACTTGCTCCGAGACGGTCTCCTCATCAACCTTTTGACCACCCCTTTCCTTTCATCTCCCGAGGCAAGCTCCAGGACCTCCTCGTTGGAAGGAATTTTACAGCCATGTTCCGACGCTATCTCCGTCTTCAATCTATGGACATCCTCACGAGGGATGTCCTCTTCTAAAAGACGCTCCAGGACCTCCCGGGCCACCTTCTTCCTCTTCTCGGACCTTATCATGGACATAACCACAAAATAGACCTCAAAGTTTAAAATTTAGGTGTTAATCTATAACCATGAACATGGAACCGCGGGCTTTTTACGATGAAGTTGCAGACTCGTGGTACAACGTAAGACATTGGAGCCTTTTCCAGGAGGAGCTTGGCGAACTCAATGAAAGCTGGAGCGGCGGCAAGCTCCTAAATATAGGGTGTGCACATGGGTCTGATTTCCTGCCCTTTGACAATGAAAGGTTCGAGTTCTACGGTCTGGACATCTCCGGAAAGCTGCTGGAAAAGGCAAAAGAATACTCTACAAAGTTCGGCTTGGCTCCCAGACTTGTAGTAGGGGACATGAGGAACCTGCCCTTCAGACAAAAAAGCATGGACTATGTCATATGCATCGCCTCGCTGCACCATCTGCTGGAGAAAAAGGAAAGGATAAAGGCCCTTGGAGAAATAAGGAGGGTGCTGAAAACCGACGGTGAAGCCCTTATAACGGTGTGGAACAAAAGACAGAAAAGGTTTTTCTTCGGAAACAAAATCATAGAAAAGAAGTGGGACTACAAAGGAAGGGAACTCTCCAGAAAATACTATCTATACACATATCGGGGGCTGAAGAAAGAGATAAAAAAAGCAGGCTTCGGCTCCGTTGAGCTTCGGCCCGAAAACTCCCATCGCATCCCTGTAAAGGGGTTTTCAGAGAACATACTGGCAACCGTAGAAAGGTAGGACGTCAGATTTCTAACTGGCCTGCATCCGTGTCCTTCAACATGCCTTCATCTCTTGTGACCCTGACGTGTGTAATACGGGGCCCGGTTTCCTCGAGCCTTGGTGCATAAACTACAAGCGCAAGCTTCTCGAAGTTTTTGTAGTTGGTCTCGTCTCTTCCGTCCAACATCAACTGAACGTCGGTCCCGGATGGCCTCACAACAGGGTGTTGTGAATAACCACGGTCTGTGAGGTAAGAACTAAGATACGATGTATGTTCCACATCTTCTTCACCCTCAAGCTCAAATTCTGTATGGAACTTATACTCCCATATATAAGGACTTTCAAATAAATCCTCAACCGCATCCCATGATATCCTTGTGACTATAGGCCTCTGGTTCCAGCTGGTTATGTTCAGAGGAAGCACATACTCCCATACACCTGTCAGTATATCCGTTTCGTTGACTACCCAGAACTCCGTCTTCTCTATAGTCGGGTCCAGGGTTATCTGGCCGGGCATCTCATCCTCGTCTTCGGACTCGGTTATTGCCTTCCCATACGCAGGCTCAACCACAGGATCGTCGTGGAGGTCCTTGTGCTCGTAGACTACAAATCCCTCCTGCTCGAGGATGTCACCTCTGCAGTAGTAAGGTATCTCTCCCACGTTCCATGTACCGTTTATCCAGGTCCTTTCGTCGGAGGTCACAGCACCGGTATCGAGCTCTCCGTAGATGCCCTCCATCTCCTTTTCCTCGTGGCCGTGTTCGGCGCCGTAGTAAACTTCACAGTTGTCCAGTACCGGCTCCCTTGCATCTGGATGTATGATGTTATAGTTTATTTCTTCCTCCTCCACGTCGACGGTGGAGTTGGCGGTCAGGTTGAAAAACAGAGGCGGGCATTCGCCCTGGGTACTGACCATGTAGCCTGCCTCCTGGTCATGCTGACAGTCCTCTGTTCGTATCCTTGTATAGTTTTTATCCTCGTCCTCAAGCTCACAGGTAGTACCGGGCACTATATCGTTTCCTATCAAAATTTCATGGACGCCACAGACCACAAAATCATCTTCAGCATAGTCCGTATGGCCAACAAATTCATCGCCCTGGTCAACCTCGGTGCCGTCCCAGACAGTTGCGTTGTACCTGACAAAATCCAGTTCATCAAAGGGCTGGTCGTCTATGGTGACGGAACAGCTTGCATCGTTGTTCGGATCGTCTTGTGGATTTTCAAAAGTACAACTTCCTTCGGCCTCGACCACACCTTCAACCAAAGCAGTCACCTTTATGGCATCAATCCCCGAGTATGGGTCCTCTGCCTCGACCGTAAATGTTACATTTCTATTACGTGTTACGTTCTGGCTGCCGTCCTTGCCTCCGTAGGTGGTGTTGTAGTAAAGATCCGTTATCTCGGGATCCTGGCTATCTATCCTCAGGGGCTCAATCTCCTCGTCTGTGTAGTGCCCAAGACGGTCGTATGCCTCTACAACGAGCCTCCACTCACCTGAATCCGTGACATTTTCCTCCACAGAAACCTCTTCCCAGGGTTCGTCGCCATCAGGAGGCACATCCTCAGTCAACAGTTCCACATCTTCATCATTGCTTAAGCTCTCAAGGGTTGCAGTCACATTGTCCAGGCCGGAACCCTCGTCCCATGCATCGACGTGCACCTTGGCCCAGCTTGTCCAGTTACCTACTTCCCTGTCCTCCGGAAGCTCTATGGATACATTTAAAACAGGATCTTTCTTGTCTATCTTAAAGTGCTCGCTCCTATCCTTGTCCTCGATATTTCCTGCGTTGTCCTCGGCATAGTAACATATATCGTAGGCGCAGACATCGCCTTCATCACATGTCACAGTATCTTCGAAGGTCTCGGTGTACTCATCAAACACAGGCGGTTCGGAGCCGTGGTCTCCGTACTCACCCTTTTCGTAGTCGTCGTTTCCCGGGGGACAGTCGCCGGAATCCCACCAGTGTTCCACCGGCTCACTGCCGGGGGGCTCTCCATCAGGATCATCGTAAACGTCCTCATTTGACCAGTAGACCATCCCTGCAGAGGGACCTTCGTCGTAAACTTCGATCTCATAGTCCACGTCCTCGTTTGTCCACCCGTACTCCTCCTCGCCGTATACCTCCCCGTCATGGATGGCCTCACCGCTACCGTCTGGGTCCAAAGTCGTCTCGGGTACATCGCTGTCGACGTAGAGAACTTCTTCTTCCTCCGCCTCGTTGCCCACGAAGTCTGTGGCCGTCATGGTTACCTCCCATATACCGGACTTATCAAACACGTGGTCGAGCTCGGCCCCTTCCTCGCCGACCCACCTCTGGAAATCACCATCCTCATAACTAAACTCCTCTGTATCATTTTCATCCGGTGGTCCTTTCTCATGTGTATTTTCGTAATAGAATTCAACCTCTTTGAGCCCAGAGCCGTAGTCGCCTGCCATGGCAGTAATCTCCTTCCACGTTGCCCACCTGCTGTCAGTTTTGCCACAATCATCTATATCGACATCAAAGTCGGGGGGCCTTCTATCAATCTTGAAAGCTTCGCTAACTCTTTCTTTTTCGTAGTTGTTGTTCCCGGCACCATCTTCAGCATAATGTGGAACTTTCCAGACACATACTTCACCTTCATTGCATGTGGGGGTTTCATCATCAACAACATCCTGTTTGGCGTCTATTTCACCTTCATTGCTGTAGTATTCGTTTCCGTCGAGATACTGAGCCTCGTTTTGGAAATCAGCAGGCCAATCCACACTTTTAACGGGGTCGGATGAAGGATAACCATGATGAGGTTCATCATACGCTTCACTGAGATGCCAAAAAATCTCGCCACCGGAAAGTCCAGGGTCAGCTACCTTAAGCTCGTATTCTAACTTCTTCTCGCTGGTCCACCAGAAATCCTCCTCGCCGTCCACATCGCCGTCTCCTATCGCCTCCTCGGTACCATCGGGATATATTTCCGTGTCGGGGTCCTCGGAATCGATATTAAACATCTCGCTCTCCTCTGCCACCCAGTTACCTTCGTTGTCCACGCTCAGATGGCATATCTTCTTGACCGATGATTCACCTACATCCTGTATACTGTCCCTCGGAGGTGAAAGCACAGCACCGGTCAACGAACCATCGGCGGTGTTTTCACAGTTTTGAAATTCTCCATCCTCTACATGGCATCTACTCTCATCGGTATTTTCATAATCACACTCCACGCCTGTGGTACCTTCATATATCCATTCCTCGGTTATATCAACTATATCATAGGCGTTGCCTTTACAGCCCGATGGTCCTTCGTCCGTACATGTAACCTCAAACCTCACCCTGTTCTCATCACCGGGCTTTTCTGTGTAGCTTGCCCACTCGCCCTTGCCTACAACATTTTCACCATATGGGTCGCCCTCCAACACGGCCTCTCCGGTCCCGTCGGGGAAAAGATGTGTTTCAGGCTCGATTATATCCTTGAATATTGCCGTGAGGCTTGTGGGTTCGCTTCTCTCATACAGTGCACCAAGATCCAGAGGTTCGTCGTCACCCTCCTCGTCGCCCTCCCACCTGTCGAAGCCCCAGCCTTCACCGATGTCGTACTGGGGATCCAGTTCGATGTGGTTCAGGTAGTATACAGGTGGCTCCTCTTCCGAGTACATATCCTCAAATACTTCACAGTTGTGGTAGTATTCGTCGGGACAATCATATTCCCGGATGGGACCGTCGTCGTAGATGAAATCCAAACCGCAGACATCCCCATCTTCCTCGGCACATCTCACATCATAGTTTTTGCTGTTCTCGTCCAGCCTGACCCAAATACGATGGTCTGGTAGTTCCTCACGAACATCCACCCAGACCT